>DAIOGY010000044.1:0-9087 GCA_036745005.1 Acidimicrobiales bacterium
GCCGCCGGGGCCGACGTAGTCGTCGAAGGCGGCGCCGTTTTCAGTGACGTAGAGGGGGATGTCGGTGAACTCGCGGCTCACTCGCACCAGGATGTCGCGCAGCCCCGTGGCGTCGATCTCCCAGTTCATGAGGGTCACGCTCGCCCCGGGCGACCGGACGCCCACGGCGTCGAGGTCGTGGCCGTCGCGGCGCGTTGGCACGGTGTAGCCGAGCTCGCGGGCCGCCTGGAGCCGCGAGGCGTCCACGATGATCTCGGGCGAGTAGTAGTTGACGCCGAGGAAGTCCAGCGGCTGGCTGATGGTGGCGAGGTCCCCGTCGCGCACGACCGAGAACCCGGGCTCGGCGCTGGCGTAGTGCTCGAGCATGTCGGCCGGGTACTCGCCCGTGAAGAGCGGGTCGAGGAAGATCCGGTTGCGGTTGCCGTCCATGCGCCGCGTCGCGGCGACGTCGACCGGGTCGTCGGTGCCCGAGCGCAGCGCGGCCAGGTTGAGCGAGATCCCGACGGGCACCTCGGGCGTCACCTCTCGCAGCACCTGCGTGGCCCGGCCGTGGGCGAGGAGGAGGTGGTGGTGGGCGGCGGCGGCCTGGCCCACGTCGGTGATCCCCGGCGCGTGGTCGCCCACCTCGTAGCCGCGCCACGCCGAGCACCACGGCTCGTTGAGGGTGATCCAGCGCGCGGCGCCGTCGCCGATGGCGCGCGCCACGATGTCGGCGTACTCGGCGAATCGCTCGGCGGTGTCGCGCACGACCCAGCCGCCGTCGTCCTGGAGCGCCTGGGGCAGGTCCCAGTGATAGAGCGTGATCGTCGCCTCGACGTCGCGGGCCGCCAGGCCGTCGACGAGGCGCCGGTAGAAGTCGAGGCCCGGCTGGTTCGCCGGGCCCTTGCCGGTGGGCTGGATGCGGGGCCACGCGACCGAGAAGCGGTAGCTGCCCACGCCGAGGCCCCGGACCAGGTCGAGGTCCTCGGCGACGCGGTGGTAGTGGTCGCAGGCGACGTCGCCGTTGTCGGCGTTGCGCACGGCGCCGGGCTGGCGGCAGAAGGTGTCCCAGATGGAGGGGCCGCGCCCGTCAGCGTCGGCGGCCCCCTCGACCTGGAACGAGGCGGTCGCGGTGCCCCAGAGGAAGTCATTCGGAAAGCGGCGGGTCGTCATGAGACGTGTGCTCCTTAGGTAATGAGTCCGGGCAAAACTAGTTGGCGCTTCGACCCCGACCAGCCCGGTAACGGGCCGGTCGGGGTCGAAGCGGGCGCGTCTAGCCGACGGCCGTGAGGTGAGTCAGGATGTACGGCAGCTCGGGGTCATTCGGCGCCGGGTCGACGTACGGGTTGGACGGCGTCGGCCAGCCGGTGAAGCGGGCGGTCGAGTAGACGTCCCAGTCCGCCCCGTAGAGGAGCGGCGCGTAGGGTACCTGCTTGGTCATGATCGAGCCCAGGGCCTGGATGGCCTTGGCGACCGACGAGGCGTTGGACGTCGACACGAGCGTCGCGAGGTCCTTCTCCGCGGTGGCGCTGTAGAACCGTCCGAAGTCGTTGCCGGCGTTGGTCGGCGTCGCCCTCACGAACTGGTTGTAGTCGAACCACGCCGAGTACTGCACGTACGGGCTGGCCCCGCCGTTGCCCCAGTGGATCGCCGACTGGAACGTCCCGGCGGCGAGGTCGGAGTACCACTTGGTGTCCTGGACGCCGTCGGCCGTGGCGTCGATGCCCACGGACTGCAGCTCGGACTGGATCAGCTGGGCGTCGGCGTAGTAGTCCGTGTAGTTGCTTGGGTCTTCGACCTGGAACTGGATCTTCTTGCCGTTCTTCTCCCACCACTTGCCGACCTTCTTGAAGCCGTCGGACGACAGGATGCGCTTGACGGTCGCCGGCTGGGCCGTGGCCTTCAGGTCATTGGTGTCGGTCTTGGTCAGGTAGGACTTCTGGTTGGGCAGGATGAGCCCGCTCGATGACGTCGCCGGCTTCTCGTAGCCGCTCTCGCCCTTGACGGCGAGCGCGGAACGGTTGATGCCGGCCGAGATCGCCGCGCGCACCTTGGCGTCGCCGAGGAACCCGTGCTTGACGTTGAAGGTCAAGGTGACGGTGTTGCCCGCGGCGAAGAAGGTGTGGTTCGTGGCCGGGTTCTTGGACACGAAGACCTGGTTGACGTTGGCGATGTCGTTGCCCGCCCAGTCAAGGGTCCCGTTGGCCAGGTCGGTCGCCGCATTGGTGTTCGACGCCTCGCTGGGGATGTCCACCTCGCTGGCCGCCAGCTTGCTCAGGTCCCAGTAGTGCGAGTTCTCAGCGAACTTGACGATCTGGGTGCTGAACGTGACGCCCGTGTACGGCCCGGTCCCGACGGCGCTCGTGCCGGCCAGGGTGGTCGTGCCGGGGTCGGTCGTGCCGAACTCGCCGGACTTGACCATCAGCGCGGTGCCCGCGATGGAGCTGAAGCTCTGGTAGGCCGCCGCCGCGAAGTACAGCGTCACCGTGTTCCCGCTGGTCGTCGGGGCCTGGGACTGCGCGGGAATGCCCGCGTAGTTGGCGTCCGAGAACTGGCGGAAGATGTTGAACGTGTACGCCACGTCGGCCGGGCCGAAGCTCGTGCCGTCGCTGAACTGCACGCCGGTGCGCAGCGTGAAGGTGATGGACTTGCCACCGGCCCCCCAGGCGTAGCCCGTCGCCAGCCACGGGTAGTACGTGTTGGCCTTGATGGTGTCAACCTCGTAGAGCGGCTCGAAGATCAGCGAGCGGGCGTTCATCTCCGTCGCGAATGATTGGCCGTTGAACGGGTTGAAGTTGTTGGTGAATGTGACCCCCGTGTTGGACTCCTCGGTCAATACCGGTCCCGCGGCGCCCGAGGTCTGCGCGACCTCGACGACAATCCCCAGAGACAAGCAACTGACCGCCGTGAGGGCGATGAGTAACTTCCGTAACATGCTGCTCCTTATCTAGTGACTACTCGAGCCGGACCCAACCCCGGCGCTCGTATGGGGCCCGCGGCCCCGCTCTTTACGACCTCGCGAACCGGTCGCCCGGGTCGGTGAGGCCAAAAGATCTCTCGCGTCACGCACGGGGGTCCCCCTCGTGCGACGCCACCCTGACCGGCGTCGCGACGGCGCCGTCGCGATGCAGCCAGCACTTCGACTCGTGGTCCGCGCCGACCGCGAAGGTGGGCGGCTCGGCGGACCGGCACATCTCCATCGCCGACGGGCAGCGCGGGGCGAACCGGCAGCCCACGTCGGCCACGCCCTGGCGTGCGGCCTCGTCGGCGGTGTTCCTCGCCGCCACGCTGGTGGGGTCGGCCGGGTCGGGCACCGAGGCGATGAGCAGCTGGGTGTAGGGGTGGGCCGGTTCGTCGATCAGGGTGACGCCGTTGGAACGCTCGACGACCTGGCCGGCGTACATCACGATCGTCTCGTCGGTGATGTAGCGCGCCGAGGCGATGTCGTGGGTGATGTAGAGGGTCGCCATGCGGTCGTCGTCGGCCAGGCTGCGCACGAGGTTGAGCACGCCCAGGCGCACCGACACGTCGAGCATCGACACCGGCTCGTCGGCCAGCAGGACCTTGGGCTCCACGCACAGCGCCCGGGCGATCGAGACGCGCTGGAGCTGGCCGCCGGAGAGCTCGTGGGGGAAGCGGTCGAGGAAACCCTCGGGCGGCGTGAGCGCGACACGCGTCATGGCGCTCGCCAGGCGTGCCGGGAGGCTCTCGCGCGTCGCCCCGTGGATCAGGAGCGCCCGCTCCAGGTTGTGGCGCACGAGATGGACCGGGTTCATCGACGCGAAGGGGTCCTGGAGGACCAACTGGACCTGGCGCGCGTAGTCCAGGCCGCGCTTGGTGCCCAGGGGGATCTGGCGTCCGTCGAGCAGCAGCTCGCCCGACGTGGGCGTCACGATGCGCGCGAGCATGCGCGCGAGGACCGACTTGCCCGAGCCCGACTCGCCCACGACCGCGGTGACGCGGCCCGGGCGCAGCGAAAGGCTGACATCCTCGACGGCCCGCACGAGCCGCTTGTGGCGCCGCCCGCCGCCGCCGGCCCGCACCGTGAAGTACCGTGTGAGCGAGCGGGCCTCGAGAATCGGGCTCTCGCTCACAGCGGCTGCCTCTGCGGTACGGACCGGCGAAGCTCCACGGGAACCTCATGGATCCCGTCGTGGAGCCAGCAGGCCACCAGGCGGCCCGTGTCGCCGACGGGTTGGGCCTTCGGCGACGCGGTCTTGCAGACCTCCATGGCCCAGGCGCAGCGCGGGTGGAAGCTGCAGCCGGTGGGCAGGTGGGCGAGGTCCGAGGGGGCCCCGGGCAGGCCGACCAGCTCGCAACGCTCCCCGTGCATCGGGGGGAAGGAGTTGATCAGGCCCAGGGTGTAGGGGTGGCGCGGCGCCGCGTAGATCTCCTCGGCCGAGGCGCGCTCGACGATCTCGCCGGCGTACATGACCACGATCTCGTCGGCCAGCTCGACCAGGAGCGAGAGGTCGTGGGTGATGAAGATCATCGCGAAGCCCAGCCGCTGACGCAGCTCGAAGAGCTGGTCGACGATCTCGCGCTGGGTGACGACGTCGAGCGCCGTCGTGGGCTCGTCCATGATGACGAGCTGGGGGTCGAGGGCCAGCGCCAAGGCGATCATGATCCGCTGGCGCTGGCCGCCGGAGAGCTCGTGGGGGAACCGATCGAGTCGGTCCTCGTCCAGGCCCACCATGTCGAGCAGCTCGACGGCCCGGGCGCGCCGGGCGGACCTGTCGAGCCCCGAGGAGTGGACCCGCAGCACCTCGTCGAACTCCTTGGCGATGCGCCGCACCGGGTTGAGCGCGCTGAGCGCGCTCTGCAGGACGATCGAGATCTCCGACCAGCGGATCGATCGCAGCTCGCGCTCGCTGGCCGCCAGCAGGTCGAACTCGGACTCGGTTCCGTCCTCGTCGAGCACGCGCAGCACGGCGCTGCCGCCGGCCACGACGCCGGGCCAGCGCAGCAGGCGCGTGAACCCGTAGACCAGGGTGGACTTGCCCGAACCCGACTCCCCGGCGATGCCCAGCACGCTCGAGCGCGGCACGTCGAGGTCCACGTGGCGCACGGCGTGCACCGCCGCCTCCTCCAGGCCGTACTCGACCGAGAAGTCGCGGACCTCGAGGACGTTCACCGTTGGGCCCCCGCCTGGAGCGCGCGGCTGATCCGGCGTGGGGAGGACGTCGCACGTAGCACAGGCGTCACGCCGAGGCGCACCTGGCGTGACAGGCCCGAGCGGCGCAGGACCTTGGAGGTCAAGCCCGCCTCGCGCAGGCGCGGGTTAATGAACTCGTCGATGCCGAAGTTGATGAGCGCCAGGCCCGCGCCGACCAGGGCGATGCACACGCCCGGCGGCACGAACCACCACCACTGGTTCACCAGCGGGGCGTTGTTGGCCTGCGCCCAGAACATCATCGTCCCCCAGTTCCACACCGAGGTGCTGGTGAGGCCGATGTAGGCCAGCGTGACGTAGGCCCCGATGGAGTAGAGGATCGTGAAGAGCAGGGAGGACGCCAGGATCGGCAGCAGGTTCGGCGCGATCTCGACGGTCATGATGCGCCACCGGCTCTCGCCGATGATGCGCGACGCCTCGACGAAGTCGCGGTTGCGCAGCGACATCGTCTGGGCGCGCAGCACCCGGGCCCCCCACGCCCAGCCGGTGAGCGCGATCACCAGGCCCAGGATGAGCGAGTTGGACCGGTCCGCCTGGGGCAGGTAGCTGTCGAGCACGATGAGCAGCGGCAGCCCCGGTATGGCCAGGAAGACGTTCGAGAGCATCGAGAGCCCGTCATCGGCCCGGCCCCCGAGGTAGCCGGCCGAGACGCCCACGACCACCGCGATGAGCGTGGCCACGAGCCCCGCCACGACGGCGACCACGATCGTGGCCCGCGCGCCGTTGAGCAGCTGGGAGAAGATGTCCTCGCCCAGGGCGGTCGTGCCCAGCCAGTGCTTGGACGACGGGGGCAGGTTCTGGAGGAAGCCGTTGTAGCTCGGGTTGTACGGCGCGACCCACGGCCCGATGACGGTGAGGATGAGGAAGCAGAACTCGATCACGAGGCCCACGAGGACCTTGGGCGAGCGCGGCAGGCGCAGTCTCTTCATACGACCGCCGGGGTGCGCGTGCGCGGGTCGAGCGCGAAGTAGACGAGGTCGGCCAGGAAGTTGGCCGCCAGGACGCACAGCGTGATGACGAGGAAGATCCCCTGGATCAGCGGGTAGTCCTCGTTGGCCACGGCGTGGAACAGCAGGTCCCCCACGCCGGGGTAGTTGAAGACCAGCTCGACGAGCAGGGCGCCCGACACCACCAGCCCGATCGCCAGCGACAGGTTCGCGATCGAGGGCAGCACCGCGTTGCGCGCCGCGTGCCAGATGACGCGGCGGCGCGGCAGGCCCTTGGCGACGGCCATGAGGACGTAGTCCTCGCCCACCGTCGTGATCATCATGTTGCGCATCCCCAGCATCCAGCCGGCGATCGAGCTGAGAATGATGGTGAAGGCGGGCAGCTCGCCGTAGCGGATCACGCTCGCGATGTAGGACCAGTGGAGCCCCGGGGTGAGCGACAGGCTGTAGGCGCCCTGGCCGGGGAACCACCCGAGGTGGTTGGAGAAGACGAGGAAGGCAACCGTGCCGAGGAAGAAGTAGGGCACCGCCTGGAAGAAGGTCGCGACGGGGATCAGGTTGTCGAGGTGCGAGCCCCGGGTCCAGCCGAGCAGGGCCCCCGACACGGTGCCCAGGACGAAGCTCACCAGCGTCGCGATGCCGATCAGGCCGACCGTCCAGGGGATCGCGCTGCCCAGCACGGTCGTCACCGGCGTCGACAGCGTGATCGACACGCCGAGGTTGCCGTGGACCAGCTGGCCGAGGTAGTGCCAGTACTGGGTCCACCAGTTCTGGCTCAGCCCCACCCCGAAGGCCGAGCGGATCGCCTGGATCTCTTGGGGCGTGACCTGGTTGGTCAGCTTGCCGATCATGGTCTGGATGGGGTTGCCCGGCATGAGTCGAGGGATCACGAAGTTCACCGTGATCGCCACCCACGCGGTCACCACGTAGAGCAGAAGCCGACGACCGATCACCCTCACGATGCGACCTCCGCGACCGCGCTGGCGTGCGTCCAGTGCTCGCTTCGCTCATCGTGGCTGGCCTCGCACCCGCAGCTGTCGCGGATGACGAGCGTCGTGGGCAGCACAACGTCGCGCTGGGCCGGGGCGTCGTCGCTCAGCTGGGCCAGGAGCGCGTCGACGGCCGCCGCGCCCAGGATCGCGCCGGACTGGCGGATCGTCGTCAGCGACGGCTTCACGTACCGGGTCAGGGTGATGTCATCGAAACCGCTGACGGCCACGTCGGCGGGCACGCGCACGCCCCGGGACTGGAGCACGTGGATCGCGCCGACGGCCATCTGGTCGTTGGCGCACGCGAACACCTGGGGCAGTGGCTCGCCCAACCCGAGACGGGCCTCCATGGCGTGCTCGGCGCCGGCCGACGTCCAGTCCGAGCGCAGGACGTCGACGTCGCGCACCTCGCCGCCGCGCTCGACGAACCTCGTCCGGAACGCCCGCTCGCGCGCGACCGAGTCGGGGCTCACGTCCAGGCCCGCGATGAATCCGGCGCTCGTCATCGCGTGCACGTCGACGAAGTGGTCCGCCAGCTCGCGCATTGAGCACTGGTTGTCCACGCGGATGGTCGTGATCCCGTGCGCGGTGCCGCTGCCGGCGAGCAGCACCACCGGGATCCGCTTCGCCAATTCGCTGGCGTCGGCCTCCGGGAGCACCTGGTCCAGGAGGACCAGGCCGTCGACCGTGCCGGTCAGGCTGCGGAGGGACGCCAGCTCGGCGGGGCGGCTCTCTCCCCCGCCGCGCAGCAGGAGCGAGTAGCCGTTAGCCGCGGCCCGGGCCTCCGCCCCGCGGATGACGTGGTCCGAGTAGAGCAGGCTCGCGCCTTCGACCTCGAGCACGTCACCCGTGACCGGTGCGTGCACGAAGACGAGTCCGATGATCCAGGTCTTGCCCTTGGAGAGGCCCTGGGCGTTGGCGTTGGGCACGAAATTGAGCCGCTCCATCGCCCGTAGGACCTTCGCCCGCGTCGCCGGGCGCACCGAGTCGAGGGAGTTGAGAGCCCGGCTGACCGTTGCGATCGACACGCCCGCCGCTTGGGCGACGTCGTAGATCGTGGGCTGCGGCTCAGCCACTGGAGCTCTCCAGCCCGCACTGAGAATCCGTGACGGTTGTCCCGTGACGCACGTCCCCGCCCCCTGTTCCCCGACACTTCAACGGTTCGAACGTGTGTAACCGCTTACACGTGTAACCGCTTACAGAACATAGTGAGGCCGTGGCGGCTTGTCAAGTCAATAATCCCTGTGCTTGGAACATTCCACTGAATCCGGGTCCGCCAGCCGTCCGCTACCCGGTAGTCATGGCGATCGTGCGCAGTCGATGAATCGATCCGGCCACCGGTCGAGGCCTTCGCTCCCCAGACCGTCCGAGAGCCACGTGCCCCGGAAGAGTTCCTCGACGCCACGTCAGGGCGAGTGCCGGTGGGAGCACGATCAGGAAAGGCCGCGAGCTAGAAGACGCGCGACGTCCGGCCGGTGACACGGCCTCGTCCCACGTGGTGGAGTGCTGCAACTGCTCGACTACGGCGGACTGCTCGCCTGATCCACAGCCTCTCCGCTTCCGACCCCGAAGGTCGATGCGCCTGAGGCCACCCGAACCGAGCTCGCTAGAGCGCGACGTCACCTCCCCAGATAGTGGACGGTGCCATCAGGCCAGAATCGCGTCTTCAACAGAGAATCAGAAGCACTTGATCACCCGTGATTAGGGTCGAAGGACCTGAGTCTCGATCATTCGATCCCGCAAGTTTGGTAGTACGTTCAACCCAGAATGTATGTAACATCGTCGAGGTGTTTCAGTTGAGGCTGGGAAGGGGAAGCGGATGAGCAAGTTCGAACCACACGAGGTAGATCCAAGGCAGTATGAGGTGTCCAGGCGTCGGTTCTTGCGCAACGCTGGCGTGGCGGCGGCTTCGGTTCCGTTTCTCGGCGGAATGATGGAGGTGTTGACCGAGCGTGGAGCCGCAGCTCAGACGCACCACGACGAGTCCCACCCACTGTTC
>DAIOGY010000045.1:0-8897 GCA_036745005.1 Acidimicrobiales bacterium
GGATGAAGAGGGCCCGGAAGGACCCCTCCAGCGCGCCGTCGAACATGTTGGGGATGCGCAGGCCCGGCTCGGCGGAGAGGTCCCTGCCCCACTCGGCCTCGAACTGGTGGCGCACGTCGTCGCCGCTGACGTGGCGGTAGCCGGGGAACTCGTGGGGGAAGGATCCCATGTCACAGGATCCCTGGACGTTGTTCTGGCCGCGCAGCGGGTTGACGCCCACGCCGTCGCGCCCGATGTTGCCGGTCGCCATGGCCAGGTTGGCCATGCCCATCACCATGGTCGAGCCCTGGCTGTGCTCGGTCACGCCGAGGCCGTAGTAGATCGAGGCGGCCGGCGAGGTCGCGTACAGGCGCGCCGCGGCGCGCAGGTCGCCGGCCGGGACGCCGGTGACCGCCTCGGTCGCCTCGGGGCTGTACTCGGGCGCGGAGATGAACCGGGCCCACTGCTCGAAGGCCTCGGTCTCGCAGCGCTCGGACACGAACTGCGCGTCGACCAGTCCCTCGGTCACGATCACGTGGCAGAAGGCGTTGATCACCGCGACGTTGGTGCCCGGGCTCATCTGCAGGTAGTGCGCGGCCTCGACGTGGGGCGTGCGCACGATGTTGATCCGGCGCGGGTCGATCACGATGAGCCGCGCGCCCTTCTGGAGGCGGCGCTTCATGCGCGACGCGAACACCGGGTGCGCGTCGGTCGGGTTGGCCCCGATGAGCAGGATCACGTCGGAGTGCTCGATCGAGCGGAAGTCCTGGGTGCCGGCCGACGTGCCGAAGGTGGTCTTCAACCCGAAGCCGGTCGGCGAGTGGCACACCCGCGCGCAGGTGTCGACGTTGTTGTTGCCGAAGGCGGCCCGGACCATCTTCTGGACGACGAAGACCTCCTCGTTGGTGCAGCGCGACGAGCTGATGCCGCCGATCGAGTTCGCCCCGTACCGGTCCTGGATCTCGCGCAGGCGCCGCGCAGTGAAGCCGATGGCCTCGTCCCACGAAACGTGGCGCCACTCGTCAGTGATCGACTCGCGCAGCATGGGCGAGAGCTGGCGGTCCTTGTGCGAGGCGTAGCTCCAGGCGAAGCGGCCCTTGACGCACGAGTGGCCCTCGTTGGCCCCGCCCTTCTTGTAGGGCGTCATGCGCACGACCTGGTCGCCGCGGACCTCGGCCTTGAACGAGCAGCCCACGCCGCAGTAGGCGCAGGTGGTGAGCACCGTGCGGTCGGGCTCGCCCTGGGCGATCACCGTCTTCTCCACCAGCGAGCCAGTCGGGCAGGCCTGCACGCACGCGCCGCACGACACGCACTCTGAGCCCATGAAGGTGTCGCCGGCCGACGCCGAGACCTTCGAGCCGAACCCCCGGCCCGAGATCGTCAGCGCGAAGGTCCCCTGGATGTCGCTGCACGCGCGCACGCAGCGCGAGCACGCTATGCACTCGGACGCGTCGAAGGTGAAGTAGGGGTTGGACTCGTCCTTGGCCGCGTCGAGGTGGTTGTGGCCCGCCATCCCGTAGCGCACCTCGTTGAGGCCGAGCTGCTCGGCCACGTCGTGCAGCTCGCAGTCGATCGAGGTGTGGCCCTCGAGGCAGTCGCTCGGATGGTCGGACAGGTAGAGCTCGGTCACGCCGCGACGCAGCCTCTCCAGTCGTGGCGACTGGGTGGTGACGTCCATGTCGGGCGCGCACGGCGTGGTGCACGACGCGGGCGTGCCGGGCCGGCCGTCGACCTCGACCAGGCAGAGCCGGCACGATCCGAAGGCCTCGAGCGAGTCGGTCGCGCAGAGCCTGGGGATGGCGACCCCGGCCATCGCGGCCGCGCGCATCACCGAGGTTCCCTCGGGCACGTCGACCCGCACGCCGTCGATGGTCACGGGCACGGTGGCCTCGCCGGCCTTGGCGGGCGTGCCGTAGTCCGTCTCTCGCAGGAGCGTCATGTCGGACTCCCTCTCTTCACCCCTAAGTCTTCCGGAAAATGGTGCAGGACGCTGCGCACCGGCATGGGAGTCAGTCCCCCCATGGCGCACAGCGATCCGTCGGTCATCAGCTCGAGCAGGTCCTCGAGCAGCACGGTGTTGGCCTCGACGTCCTGGCCCGCGACGATCCTGTCGATGACCTCGACCCCGCGCACCGCACCCACCCGGCACGGCGTGCACTTGCCGCACGACTCGGCCGCGCAGAACTCCATCGCGAAGCGGGCCTGGGCGGCCATGTCGACCGTGTCGTCGAAGACCACGATGCCGCCGTGGCCCAGCATCGCCCCGGCCTCGACGAAGGCCTCGTAGTCGAGCGGCAGGTGGAACTGCGACGGCGGCACGTAGGCGCCGAGGGGTCCGCCGACCTGGACCGCCCGGATCGGGCGACCCGACCGGGTCCCGCCGCCGAAGCGCTCAAGCATCTCGCCCAGCGTGATGCCGAAGGCGGTCTCGACGATGCCGCCGCGCGCGACGTTGCCGGCCAGCTGGAACACCTGGGTCCCGCGCGAGCGGGCCACGCCGAGGCCCTGGTAGAACGCGGCGCCCCGGGCGAGGATCGGCAGGACGCTGGCCAGCGAGAGCACGTTGTTGACGACAGTGGGCTGGCCGAAGAGTCCCTCGATGGCGGGCAGCGGCGGCTTGGCCCGCACGACCCCGCGCTTGCCCTCGAGGCTCTCGAGCATCGCGGTCTCCTCGCCGCAGATGTACGAGCCCGCGCCCACGCGGATCTCGAGGTCGAAGGCGAAGCCGCTCCCCTGCACGCTGGGTCCGAGCAGGCCCGATCCGTGCGCCTCGGCGATCGCCGCGCGCAGCGTCGCGACCGCCGCCGGGTACTCCGAGCGCACGTAGATGAAGCCCTCGTGGGCGCCGACCGCGAAGCCCGAGATCACCATCGACTCGATCAGCATGAAGGGGTCGCCCTCCATGAGCATGCGGTCGGCGAAGGTCCCGCTGTCGCCCTCGTCGGCGTTGCAGGTCACGAACTTCGGCGTGGCCGGCGCGTCGAGCACGGTGCGCCACTTGCGTCCGGTGGGAAAGCCCGCGCCCCCGCGGCCCCTCAGCCCCGACTCGGTGACGACGTCGCAGATCTGCTCGGGGGTCATGGCCAGCGCCGTGTCGAGGGCGGCGAGTCCGCCGTGGGCGACGTAGTCGCTCAGCGAGAGCGGGTCGACCACGCCCACGCGCGAGAAGGTCAGGCGGGTCTGCTCGGCCAGCCAGGCGATCTCCTCGGTCGCGCCGTGCCCGAGCGGGTGCGCGCCGCCGTCCAGAAACCCGCCGTCGAAGAGTCCGGCGACGTCGTCGGTCCCGACCGGGCCGTACGCGACGCGCCCGGCGGATGTCGTCACCTCGACCAGCGGCTCGAGCCACATCAACCCGCGCGATCCGTTGCGCACGAGCGTGACGTCCGCGGCGCGTCGAGCCGCCTCGGCCAGGATCGCCGTGGCCACCTCGTCCGCACCCACGCTGCGCGCCGAAGAGTCACCGGGCACGTAGACGGCGGTCACGACCCCGCCTCGTGGACCAGCTGGTCGAAGCGTCGCGGGTCCACCCGGCCGACGAGCTCGCCGTCGCGCGCCACGGTGGGCCCGAGCGCGCAGTTGCCGAGACAGAACACCTCGTCGAGGGTGACCGCGCCGTCCGTCGTCGTCTCGCCGAAGGCGACGCTCAGGGCCGCCCGGGCGTGATCGGCCAGGGCGTTGGCCCCGACCGATTGGCAGGCCTCGCCGCGACAGACCTGGAGGCGGGTGACCCCTTGGGGGCTCGTGCGCAAGTCGGAGTAGAAGGTCAGGACGCCGTAGACGTCGGCGCGCGAGAGGTTGAGCGCGTGGGCGACCAGGGCGATGGCCCGCTCGTCGACGTAGCCGAAGGTCTCCTGAAGGGCGCGCAGCACGGGCAGGAGAGGCCCGCGCTGGGACGCGTGCGCCGCGATGGTCGAGGTGGCCGCCTCCTCGCTCCAGGCCTGGCGCACCGGTGTCGCGCTCACGTCGATGTCCCGGCCAACTGGTCCGCGCCCGCCAGACGCTGCGCGCCGGCGTACACGGTGAAAGTCGGGTCGCGCAGGAAGCCGACCAGGGTCATGCCCGACTCCTGGGCCAGGTCGGCGGCGAGCGACGACGGCGCGGACACTGCGCACAGCATGGGGATGCCCGCCATGACCGCCTTCTGCACCAACTCGAAGGAGGCTCGCCCCGACACGAGGAGGATCGTCCCGCGCAGCGGGACCTTCCCCTCGCGAAGGGCCCACCCCACGACCTTGTCGACCGCGTTGTGGCGACCCACGTCCTCGCGCAGCGCCAGCAGCTCGCCGCTCGGCGCGTCGAAGAGGCCCGCCGCGTGAAGACCGCCGGTCATCTCGAACACCTTTTGGGCGCTGCGCAGCCGCCCGGGCAAGGACGCGACGAACTCGTCCGTGACCCGGAGCGGATCGTCGGCCACCGAGAAGGCGCTGCGGGTGCGCACGGCGTCGATGGACGCCTTTCCGCACAGTCCGCACGAGCTGGTGGTGAAGAAGGCCCGGGCGGCACTCTCGTCGGGCGGCGCCACGCCGGACGCCAACGACACGTCCAGCACGTTGAGTCGATTCTCGCCGTCGTCGTCCTTACCGGCGCAGTAGCGCATCGCGACCAGGTCCTCACGGCGCGTGATGACGCCCTCGCTCACCAGGAAGCCCGCCGCGAGGTCGAAGTCGGCGCCGGGCGTGCGCATGGTCACCGCCAGTGATCGGCCCCCGACGCGGATCTCCAGGGGTTCCTCGCCGGCCAGCGCGTCGGGTTCACGCCGTGGCGCCTCGCCCACGGTCACGCGCGTGACCACCCGCGTCGTCGTCACTCGTCCCACGTTGACCTCCCCTCTGACGTCGCCGTCCGGGGAAACACACATCGGCCGGGCCGCTCGCGCGACCGTGGTCATCGGTCTCCACGCACTGTCCCACCCAGCGTACGTCTGGCGAGGCCAATGTCGACGCCGAACGGTGACGCGTTCGAGCGACGGTGTCACGGCCCGAAATGGCGGCGCGTCCGGCCATCGCGATGACCGAGCCGAGGTCGTGCCGTGCCCGCCTCCTCGCAACCCCCACCCTGGCGCCGCCCACCGACGCGTCCACTCCCAGCGCCAGATTGTCCGGCGTGACCGACGCGAATCTGGTTGGTGCCCGCCGCGACCGTCATGGACGACCCCGGGTACGTGGCGACGTCGGCCGCGGGAATCGTAAGGACGACGTCCGCGAGGCTTCCCGGGCCATTGCCACGCGGGCGAGGGCCGTGATCGCGTCGGTAGGCTGCGCGCCGCCACCGGATCACTCAGCCAGGCACACCGGTTGCCACAGGGCCGCCGGGTATCATTCGCTCAGTGAGTAGCGCTGCGCTGTGGCTGGCCGCCTTCGCCGAAGAGCTCGGGATCGAACCGCCAAGCGAGGCGGAGGCTGAAGCGATTCTGGCGTTGGCCGCGACGGCGTCACATGACTCTGAGCGGATTGCCGCGCCGATTGCCTGCTGGCTAGCGGGTCGGGCCGACGTCCATCTCGACGTGGCCCAACAGATGGCCCTGCGGGTGCCGAAATCCGGCGGCCCTCCGGACGAGGACTGACGGCTTCGTTCTGTTCCGCCAGTGCCGGTTTCACCGGAGTCACGTCACCTCATCGAACATCGGACGCGGTTGCAGCATCTCCCGATGCCGCGAGTCCGAGGCGACGAAGGTCCTCTGGCGTGTCGACGTCGGCAAACTCTCGTTCGCTCGCGACGCCACCCCAGTCCGACTCAGTCAGATAGACGACGTCCGCTCGATTCGCCAGGTGCCGAAGTGATCGCTCCCCGCTACCGAGCACGACGCGCGCCTCGTCGAGGTCGTCGCGCGACCAGCGTGCGCACAAGGGTTGGTCTCGACCGTCGACGACCGGTATGACCGAGGAGGATGTCTCCCACTCGACGATGAGACGCAGCACATCCTCCGAGAGGAAGGGCAAGTCGCCGGCCACGACCAGGGCCGAGGAATAGCCGCCGCCGCGCAACGCGTCCCAGCCGGCGGCGACCGCCGCGAGCGGACCCTCCCCCGGCGGATCCTCGCACAGCGACGCAAGCCCGGAGAGCCCCGGCCCCACTTCCACCGACGACGCCACGACGCGGGCCAGGAGTTGGGCGATGCGAGCGGCCAGCGTCGATCCATCAACGGCCAGTTGCATCTTGTCGAAGCCCATTCGCCGGCTCGCCCCGCCGCACAGGAGGATTCCGGCAACTTCTGGCGACGGTCCCCGCATGCAGACAGAGTACAAAGCGTTCGAACGGCGATGTCGCGCCGCGTGTCGCTCACTAGGTGGTCACGATGTGCTCACCGATCACCAGCGACCTCCCCGACCGGGATCGACACGACGCCAGAACGAGTCCATTCCGCTTGCGCGCGGTGACGATCGTCGTTATGGTCACGAGCACGATCACGCAAGGAGCCAGTAATGAGCGTTCTCGTCATCATCAAGGTCCCCGGCGACGGTGCGGCATTTCAGGAGTTCTTCGAAGCGAACGCGGAAGAGGTCAACAAGATCTCCCAGGGCGCCCGAGCGATGGGCTGCACGCACCACGTCTTCTCGACCAGCGGCAACGAGGTCGTCGCCGTCGACCACTGGGACTCTCGCGATTCGTTCGAGAAGTTCTTCTCGGCACCCGAGATCGCCGCGATCATGAGCAAGTCGGGTGCCACCGGGCCACCGTCCGTGGAGTTCTTTGACGTGCTGGACACCATCGACTCGTTCTGAACCCGCCACGACGCAGGTCGTGACTCAGCGGCGTCACACTCGCTGCAACCTGGACTGTGACTCGGCGCACGAGACGCGGGTGCCCACCCCACGGCAGCCGTCTCGGCGCCCGTGGTGGCTCACAGGGCGCCGGCCTCTAACAGAGCCTTCATGTTGTCGGTAGCCGACTCGAAGAGCTTCTTGGCCAAGCGCACGATCACGGGCTCGCCGAGCTTGAAGAATCCGCGGCTCTCACCTCGAAAGACAGACGTCATCCTCGTCCCACCATCGATCGACTCGAGCGAGTTCTCGACCTCCATGAGGAACGGACCGGAGGTCGACTTCGACGAGTACCTCTTGCCCGGGACGTACTCGGTGATGCCGGCGGCCGATTCGAAGTTTCGCCCGAGGAACCGCCCGACGTAGACGATCTCGGTGCCGACGCCGAGCGGACGGTCCCTCTCCCACTTGATCGCGTTGACCCCGGAGTTCCAGTCAGGAATGCGGTCGAAGTTCACCAGCGCCGCGAAGACCTCCTCCGGGGGACGATTGATCTCGGCCACGATTTCGAACTCGTTCACGGGCACCTCCTCGTCCCCGCTCGACGTGGGATCGTCGTGCGTCGATGTCCCGGCAGCTCATCTGTCGCGAACATCACCCACAGTGTGCCGATCGGCGGACCCGGGGTCGAGGTGGCTAGCCGTACGGTCCGGCGGGTGTCAGCACACCTCGATCATCGGGGATCGAGGAGGCTACCCACCCGGCGTTCGACGACGCTCCTTCCTAGACTCTCGCCGACATCGCGATGCAGTCGTGTCCCACGTGTGAAGGAGGGCCATGTCCAGATCCGTTTCGTGCGGCCCGACCTCCGCGCGGCGCACTCGCCGAGGCTCGAGCGCGGCCGGCGCCGCACTCCTCGTGGTGGGCACGCTGATCGCCGGCGGGCTCCCCGCTCACGCCGCACCCACCGCCGGGACCGTGTGGGGCTGGGGGTTCAACGTCGTGGGCCAGCTCGGAGACGGCAACCGGACCCAGCGCGGAGCACCCGTTCGCGTCCACGGTCTCACCAACATCATCCAGGTCGTGGGCGATGGTGATGACGGATACGCGCTCTCGGCGACGGGTCAGGTCTACTCCTGGGGCCTCGACACGCACGGCGAGCTGGGCAACGGCACCGTCAAGGCCTACTCCACGGTGCCCGTGGACGTAACGGGCCTGTCGGGCATCACGGCGATCGCCGCGGCGGGTGAGGGCAGCGCCGGCACCGGCTATGCGCTGACCGCCGCGGGAACCGTCATGGCCTGGGGCTACGGCGTGGGCGGCGCCCTCGGCAACGGCGCCTACGCCTCCAGTGCGATACCGGTCGCGGTATCGAACCTCACCGGCGTCACGGCGATCGCGGGCGGCGGCGGGATCGGCGGCACGGCCTACGCCCTGGAGTCCAACGGCACCGTATGGGCGTGGGGCGTGGGCACCGACGGCGAGCTCGGCGACGGCAGCTACGCCTCCTCCGCGCTGCCCGTGCAGGTCCAAGGGATCACCACCGCCACGGGGATCGCCGGTGGCGAGCTCGGCGGCTACGCCGTGCTGCAGTCGGGCACCGTCGTGGCGTGGGGCGGGGCCATCATCTCGAAGTACCTCCCGGGCAGCGCGCTCGGCAACGGGTCCGAGTCCAAGACCGACGTCCCCGTCAGCGTCCTGAAGGTCACCGGGGCCGTCCAGGTCGCGGGCGGCGGCGGGTGGGCCTACGCCGTCACGTCGGCGGGACGCGTTTGGGCCTGGGGCGACGCCAACCTGGGCAACGGTAACAAGAGCGGGAACGGCTCCAAGGTGCCGGTCCTGCTCAAGATCACCGGGGTGAAGGCCGTCGGCAGCGACATCAGCGCGGGCATCGCACTCAAGACCAACGGGACCGTGTGGGCGTGGGGCAGCTCGTACTACGGCGAGGTCGGCAACGGCACCACCAGCGGCAAGTACTACCCGTCGCCGGTCCCGATCAAGGGACTCACCAACGTGGTCTCCCTGGCCGCGTCGGGAGCCTTCGTCATCAGGGGATAGGGCGTAGCGGACCACGGGTCGGCTCGATCGGATTGTTACCATCGGGCGTGCGCCTGGTGTCCTGGAACGTGAACGGCATCCGTGCGCTCCAGCGCAAGGGCCTGTGGGAGTCATCCCTCGCGCCCCTCGCCCCCGCCGTCCTGTGCCTCCAGGAGACCA
>DAIOGY010000046.1:0-8075 GCA_036745005.1 Acidimicrobiales bacterium
ACCCTCATCGTACCCGCTGGGGTCGCGGTCACGTCCTCGCGCGGTCTCAGGAGAACCTCTCGCGTTCCCGGGCCGCGCGGGCCATCTCGCGATCGGCGTCGTGCTTGGCCAGGGCCTGGCGCTTGTCGTGCTGCTTTCGTCCTCGTCCGAGACCGATCTCGACCTTGGCGCGACCGTCCTTGAAGTAGAGCTTGAGCGGGATCAGCGTCAGCGGCTGGGTCGCGGTCTGCCCGCGCAGCCGCTCCATCTCGTGGCGATGGGCGAGGAGCTTGCGACGCCGGTCGGGGTCGTGGCTGCCGAAGCCCACGGCGTAGGACCACGGCGGAATGTGCGCCCCGTAGAGCCAGAGCTCGTCATCATCCACGCGCACGTAGCCGTCACCGATCTGGGCGCTGCCCGCGCGCAACGACTTGACCTCCGAGCCGGTGAGGACGAGGCCGCACTCCAAGGACTCGATGATCTCGTAGTCGTGGCGGGCGCGCCGGTTGGTGGCGACCACGCGGTCGCTGGTCGCAACCTCGCGCTTGGCTGCGCGCTGCTGCTTCACTTTCTTGGCTCGAGCCACGTCATCCAGCGTAATGAGGACGTCCGCGCCGATCAGGGGCCTGGGTAGGGTGGCGGGATGTTGAGCCTCACGCCGGCCCAGCGCGACGCCGTCGTGGCGACCTGCGTGCGCGCCCTGCCCAATGAGGGCTGCGGACTCCTGTTGGGGCGCGACGAGGGTGTCGTGACCGAGGTGGTGGCCAGCCCCAACGTGGCCGATTCCGCCAAGATCTACGAGGTCGACGCGAAGGTGCTGCTGTCCGCGTTTCGACGCGCCGACGATGAGGGACTCCGCGTCCTCGGCGTCTTCCACTCGCACACTCACTCCGCGGCCTACCCGAGCGCGACCGACATCGCCCAGGCGCCGGACCCCGACTGGCACTACGTGCTCGTCTCGCTGCTCGCGGTGCCGACCGAGCTGCGCAGCTTCTCCATCGTTGATGGCGAGGTCGCTGAGGAGTCGATCGAGGTTCGCTGACCCCTAGGGTCGAGACCGAGACGTCGAGGCAATCGAGGGGACCGTTGAGCCTGGTGCCGGGATCCGTGATCCACCCGCTGTCGGTCGACCTCGTGCTAATCGCACTGCGGTTGTTCCTCGGCCCGATGATCTTCGCTCACGGCTACCGCAAGTTCTTTCGCGGCGGCCGCCTCGCCGGGACCGCTCGCTGGTTCACGTCCATCGGCATGGCTCCGGGGCCGCTCAACGCGTTGATGGCGGCCTCCACCGAGACCGGCGTCGGCGTGCTGCTGACGGTCGGACTGCTGACCCCACTCGCGTGCGCCGGACTGATCGCACTGATGCTGATCGCGATCGCGACCGTGCACCGCAAGAACGGCTTCTTCGTCTTCAACAAGGGCCAAGGGGTCGAGTACACCCTGGGCGTCGCGGTGGCCGCGCTGGTCCTCGCGACCCTGGGCGCCGGGCGGTACTCGCTCGACCACGCGTGGCACGTGTGGACGGCGTCACCGACGACCGGTCTGGTCGTTGCCGCGGGCGTCGGAGTCGGTGCGACGGCCCTGCAGCTCGCGCTCTTCTACCGTCCCTCGCGCGCGACGTCGGTCACGCCGGGGTCGGGCGCCCGTTAAATTTGACTCAGTGGGTCATGAATTGGCCGCGCAGTCGAGGAGAGGCGTCATGTCGGTACAGGTCCGCATCCCCACCGTGTTGCGTGCCGCGATGGGTGGCCAGGCCATCGTCAGCGCGGACGGCGCGACCATCGGTGAGGTGCTGGGTTCGCTGTCGACGTCCTACCCGGGCGCCGCGGGCCAACTGCTGGATGGTGACGGCGCCCTGCACCGCTTCCTCAACGTGTACCTCAACGATGACGACGTGCGCTACCTCGGCGGCCTAGGCGCGCGCGTCGCCGAGGGCGATGAGGTGACCCTGCTGCCCGCCGTGGCCGGGGGAGCGGCGTGACGCGCGTCGCCTCGGTTCTCGACCTCATCGGCCGTACCCCGATCGTGGACGTCAGCGCCCTCTCGCCGCGCCGCGACGTCTCGATTCTGGCCAAGCTGGAGGGACGCAATCCCGCCGGATCGGTCAAGGACCGCGTGGCCCTGGCGATGGTCGACGCCGCCGAGCGCGACGGCCGCCTGGTGCGCGGCGCGGGCCAGACGCTCATCGAGCCGACCTCGGGCAACACCGGGATCGCCCTGGCGATGGTGTGCCGCCTGCGCGGCTACCACCTCACCGTCGTCCTGCCCACCAACGTCTCACCCGAGCGCCGAGAGCTCCTCCTCGCCTGGGGCGCGACCATCATCGACTCGCCGGGGTCCGAAGGCTCCAACGGCGCGGTGCGACTCGCGCAACGACTGGCCGACGAGAACCCCCAGTGGGTCTTCCTCTACCAGTACGCAAACCCCGCCAACCCGCTCGCCCACTACACGACGACGGGTCCGGAGATCCTGGCCGACGTGCCCGAGGTGACCCACTTCGTCGCGGGACTGGGCACGTCGGGCACCCTCATGGGCGTCGGGAGGTACTTGAAGGAGCACCGCCCCGACGTGCAGGTCTGGGCGATCGAGCCGCCGGCGGGCGAGCTCGTCGACGGGCTGCGCAGCCTCGAGGACGGGTACGTGCCGCCGATCTTCACTGAGAACCACGGGGCGGACCTGCTCGACCGCAAGGTCGTGGTGAGGCCCCGCGACTCGATCGAATGGACGCGCCGCCTGATGGAGGTCGGACTGTTCATGGGGATCTCCTCGGGCGCCGCCATGGCCGGCGCGGCGAAATGCGCGCTCAGCGTGCCCGACGGCCAGGGCGCGACCATCGTCGTCGTGCTCGCCGACGAGGGGTGGAAGTACCTGTCGACCGGGGCGTGGACCGACGACATCGATGACGTCGTCGAGCGCGCCAAGAGCGTCATCTACTTCTAGGTGTCCACAACGTCGAACCACTACCGTGGTCGCACCAAGGAGGAGAGATGACGGCACGCGTCGACGGGCGCCGGGCGGACGAGGCGCGGCCACTGCGCTTCGAGCGGGACTTCACCGAGATGGCCGACGGCTCGGTGCTGGTGAGCGTGGGCCGCACCCGCGTCTTGTGCACCGCGTCGGTCGAGCGCGACGTCCCGCGCTGGCTGCGCGGATCGGGTCGCGGCTGGGTCACCGCCGAGTACTCGATGCTGCCCGGGTCATCGCCCGAACGCGTCGGCCGCGAGGCGGCCCGGGGCCGCCAGTCGGGCCGCACCCAGGAGATCCAGCGCTTGATCGGCCGTTCGCTGCGCGCGGTCACGCGCCTCGAGTTGATCCCCGACGTGCAGATCACCGTCGACTGCGACGTCCTTCAGGCCGACGGCGGGACGCGCACCGCCTCGATCTGCGGCGGTTTTGTCGCGTTGCACGACGCGCTGACCCGATTGGTCATCGCCGGCGCGATCGGCGAGCACGCCGCGATTGACGTGGTCGCCGGCATCTCGGTCGGCGTCGTGGACGGCGAGGCCCTGCTCGACCTGCCCTACGAGGAGGACGTGCGCGCCGAGACCGACATGAACGTGGTGATGACGGGCGACGGCCGGTTCGTGGAGGTCCAGGGGACCGCCGAGCGCCAGGCGTTCTCGCGCGCCGAGCTCGACGCGCTGCTGGACCTCGCGGCCGAGGGTCTCGGAGCGATTCACGCGGTGCAGCGCGAGCTCGTGGCGACGCCGCCCGCGCCGCGGCGCCCGTGACCGACGTCGTCCTCGCCACCGCGAACCCCCACAAGGCCGCGGAGATGACGGCCGTCCTGCGCGGCGCCGGGTTCACGGTGCGCCCGCGACCGGTCGACGTGGCCGAGGTGCCCGAGACCGCCGACACCCTGGAGGGCAACGCCGTGCTGAAGGCCCGGGCCCTGGCGGCCGCCACGCGGTGCGCCGCCGTGGCGGACGACACGGGGCTCTTCGTCGACGCCCTGGGCGGTCGCCCGGGAGTCTTCAGCGCCCGCTACGCGGGAGAGGGCGCCACCTACGCCGACAACGTCGCCAAACTGCTCGGCGAGCTGGCGGGCGTGCCCGAGCCACGTCGCGCCCGCTTCGTCACCGTCGTCGCGCTGGCCTACCCCGACGGGGAGACGCGAGTCGCCAACGGCGTGCTGGAAGGACGCATCACGCGCGTCGCGCGCGGAGGCGAGGGCTTCGGCTACGACCCGGTCTTCGAAGCGGACGACACACCGGGCAGAACTTTGGCCGAACTGAGCTCGACGCAGAAGAATAAGGTCTCCCACCGGGGGAGGGCCCTCGACGCCCTCGCCCGGGCGATCGGAGAAATGTAGTTGTTCACGCGTCGTTCACCTTTAGGGTGGAGGCGTGGGAGTCCGAGAGTTACCGATGTTCCCCTTGGGCATGGTCATCTTCCCCCACCAAGTGGTCGGGCTGTGCGTCTTCGAGCCGCGCTACCAGCAGATGATCCTCGACATCGAGACCGAGCCGGTCTTTGGCACGTGCCTGATCGCGCGCGGCTCCGAGGTGGGCGGGGGCGACGAGCGCACCATGGTCGCCACCGTGCTGCGCGTGATCGCCTCCCAGCGCCTCGATGACGGCAAGACCCTCATGATGGTCGAGGGCACCGAACGAGTCGAGGTGGCCGAGTGGCTCGACGACGCGCCCTACCCCCGGGCCCGGCTCGCGGGCAACGGGACCCACCCCGACGCCGTCGACCCCCAACTGCTGCGCTCGACCGAATCGGCGGTGCGGGCGCTGCGGGCGCTCCAGAGCGAGGTGCTGGCCGACCAGTGCCTGCGCAGCAACTGCGAGATGGACGCCGATCCCACGGTGCGCACCTGGCAGCTCTGCTCGATGACGCCCATGCCGGTGCTGGACCAGTTCACGGTGCTCAGCCTGGCGCTGACCAACGAACGGCTCCGCATGATCGGCGAGATCTGCTGTGAGCGTTACGGCGACTATCAGCGCCTGCTCGCGTTGAGCTGATCAGCGCAGCGCGACGAGGTCCACGACGAAGATGAGGGTCTCGTCGGGCGCGATGACGCCGCCGGCGCCGCGGTCGCCGTAGCCGAGGTGGGCGGGGATGACCAGGCGACGTCGTCCGCCGACGCGCATGCCGACCACGCCCTGGTCCCAGCCGGCGATGACGTAGCCGGCCCCCAAGGGGAAGGTGAAGGTCTCGCCGCGGTTCCACGAGGCGTCGAACTCCTCGCCCGAGGACGCCGCGACGCCGACGTAGTGCACGACGGCCGTCTGGCCGCCCGAGGCGACCTCGCCGTCGCCCACGACGATCTCTTCGATGACCAGGCCGCCGGGCGCGGGGCCGACGTGCGGCTCGACGAGGGGCTTGTCCGTCATTGCTCTACTCCTTATCGGTGACGTGATCCGGAGCCCACCACGCGGACGTTGCGCGCCTCGCGGCCCTTCGGCCCGCGGGCCTCGTCGAAGGCGATGGTCTGGCCCTGGGCGAGCGACTTGAACCCGTCGCCCTGGATGTTCGAGAAGTGGATGAACAGGTCGTCGCCGCGGTCGTCGATCGCGAATCCGTACCCCTTGGCGTCGTTGAAGAAGCTCACGACGGCCTCGCCGGGGCGTCCGGGCGCGCGCGGCTGGTCGACGACGCTAACCCGGCTGTGGGGTGCGCGGCGCTGTTCGCGCGGGCGCGTGACGGGGCGCTCTCGGATGGTGCGGGCACGTTCGGGCGCCGCCGAGCGCCGGGTGGGCGGCGCCGGAGCGAGCGCCGTGGCGCCGGCCGTGTCGTCCAAGGCGCCGAGGCGCATCGCGGGCGCGGTCGCGCGCGGCTCGATCGACGGGGTGATGCCTAGCGTGCGCTGGAGGCGCTTGACCGCCCCGAGGGTGTCATCGGTGACGAGCGAGATGACGACCCCCGACGCCCCGGCGCGACCGGTGCGGCCCGAGCGGTGCAGGTAGTCGATGGCCTGGGCCGGCGGGTCGAAGTGGACCACGACGGGCAGTCCCTCCATGTGGATGCCGCGCGCGGCGACGTCGGTGGCGACCAGCACGCTGGTGCGCCCGTCCTTCACCGCGCCCAGGGCGCGATCGCGCTGGGCCTGGGAGCGGTCGCCGTGCAGGGCCACGGCGCTGACGCCGCGGTCGTGGAGCTGGCGCACGAGACGATCCGCGCCGTGCTTGGTGCGCGAAAAGACGAGGGCGCGACCGTGCTCGTTCGCGATGTCCGCGACGGTCTGGGGGCGTTCCTCGCGCGTGACGCGCCAGAAGAAGTGGTCGACGTCGCTGGGGGACTCCTCGTCGACGACGTCGTGGACAACCGCGTTGGTGGTGAACGCGCGCACCAGCGCCGCGACGTCCGGACTCATCGTTGCCGAGAAGAGCATGACGTGACGCTCGGCGTTCGTGGCCCCCACCAGGCGCCGCACCGCGGGCAGGAAGCCCATGTCGGCCATACGGTCGGCCTCGTCGACGACCACGGTGGTCACCGCGCCGAGGTCCAGGGCCCCTTGCTCGAGCATGTCCTCGAGCCGGCCCGGACAGGCCACGACGACGTCGACGCCGTGATTGAGCGCCTTGCGGGCCACGGAGTACGAGGTGCCGCCGTAGATCGTGATGACCCGGCGCCCGTGGTCGCTGGTCAGCTGCGCCAGCTCCTTTTGGACCTGGGCGGCGAGTTCGCGCGTCGGCACGAGCACGAGGGCGTGGGGCCGGCGCGGGCGCGCGGGCGACAGCCGGGCGATCAGCGGGAGGCCGAAGGCCAGGGTCTTGCCGGACCCGGTGGCGGCCTTGCCCACGACGTCGCGGCCGGCGAGGGCGTCGGGCAGCGCGGCCTCCTGAATGGGGAAGGCCTCGTGAATGCCGCGGGCGGCGAGGCGGTCAACCAGGCGTGCGGGCACGCCGAGGTCGGCAAAGGATACGGACACTATGACTCCTACGAGTTGAGCTGAGCCCAACCCGGAGCACCAAAGCTCGAATCGGTCTCCGTCGCGAACCGCGACGAAACAGCGTTCTCCACGCTAGCAGGTCGCCGACGACACCCGTGCATCCGATCGTGCGGGCGGCGGGACTCGAACCCACACTCCGAAGAACTGGTACCTAAAACCAGCGCGTCTACCAATTCCGCCACGCCCGCCGAACCCCTGAGTCTAGGCGCCGAGGGCGGGAGGGAACGGTAACGCACAGTAGATTGGGCGCATGATTACCTCTGCTGCAACCGACGGACTCGGCAACCCCGACCTCAACCAGCGTCTCCTTCGCGAGCGCATCATCTTCCTCGGATCGGTGGTGGACCAGGAGTCCGCCAACCGCATCTGCGCCGAGCTGCTCTTGCTGGAGGCCGAGGACCGCGACCGCGACATCAGCCTGTACATCAACTCGCCGGGGGGCTCGATCACCGACGGGTTGGCGATCTACGACACGATGCAGTACGTCAACTGCGACATCCGCACGATCTGTCTGGGCATGGCCGCCTCCATGGGCCAGTTCCTGCTGTGCGCCGGCACGCACGGCAAGCGCTTCTCGCTGCCCCACAGCCGGATCCTCATGCACCAGCCCTCGATGGGCGGCATGCAGGGCCAGGCGTCGGACATCGCCATCCAGGCTGAGCAGATCATCTTCTTGAAGAAGATCATCGCCGAGCGCATCTCGTTCCACACCGGGCAGGACGTGGACCGCATCGACGCCGACTCGGACCGGGACCGCTGGTTCACCGCGCAGGAGGCCGTGGAGTACGGCTTCATCGACGCCGTCATCGACCGCTCGGCAGTCCGCCAAGAGGCCTAGTGACCGACCCGACCCCGGCGCGGGTGGAGCGACGTTCGCTCGAGCGCGCGCCGGTGCGGGTGATGAGCGCCCGCGCCAACCTCCCGACGCGCCTGAGGAACCTCGCGTCGCGCCGCGAGCTCCTCTCGGGTCTAATCAAGTCGGACATCAAGATCAAGTACAAGGGGTCCGTCCTGGGGCTCTTCTGGTCGATGCTGGCGCCCGCGTTCACCTTGGCCATCTACTTCATGGTCTTCTCGGTCGTGCTGAAGAACGGCTACCCCAACTTCGTGATCTACCTGTTCTCCGGCCTGGTCGTGTGGAACCTGTTCATGAACGCGGTCAGCGGGGCCACCGGGGTGATCGTCGACCGGGCCGGCC
>DAIOGY010000046.1:8085-8770 GCA_036745005.1 Acidimicrobiales bacterium
TTGCGCGTCAGACCAGTCGGACGGGATGGCGGATGATCGTCGACCGGGCCGGCCTGGTCAAGAAGGTCTCGTTTCCGCGCGAGATCCTGGCGCTGTCCAACGTCGGCGCGGCCGTCATTTACTTCCTGATCCAGCTGTTCGTGCTGTGCCTCCTCCTGCTCGTGGTGGGACACGCGCCCGCGTGGGGGTTCCTGTGGATCCTGCCGTTCTCGTTCGCCGCCCTGTACCTGCTGACCGCCTCCGTCGCCATCGTGATGTCCGCGGTCACCGTCTATCTACGCGACGTGCGTCACCTGATGGACGTGCTGTTGCAGCTCTGGTTCTGGCTGACGCCGGTCGTCTACTCCTACGAGCACACCATCGCGGCCGCCCTCCATCGACACGGATTCGCGTGGCTGTACTTCTTGAATCCGGTGACCCTGATCGTTCTGACGTTCCAGCGGGTGTTCTACGTGAGCCAGACCGTCCTGTCGACGACCGCGCCGCACCCGGTGATCCACGTCCTGCCGACGTGGCCGATGTCCACGTACTTCTACCTCAACGCCGGGCTGGTGGGGATCATGGCGGTCCTCTTCCTCATCGCCGAGTCGATCTTCGGGCGCCTCGAGGGCAATTTCGAATCGGAGCTCTAGTGACGACGGTGATCGACGTGCGTCACGCCTCCAAGCAGTTCAAGATCCACCAC
>DAIOGY010000047.1:0-8764 GCA_036745005.1 Acidimicrobiales bacterium
GTCGCGCGCGGCCACCATCATTAGGTCGTTGAGCTCGTCGTCGACGATCACGATGTAGGGAAGGCTCTCGGGTCCCGGCGCCGGCTCGACGGCCGACTCGAGTCCGGTGACGTCGTGGACCACCTGAGCCACCCGCTGCGCGTCGCTCGGACCCTCCTCGAGCTCGCCTCGCTCCATCATCTGCTCGTAGCTGGTGATGTCACGCGCGCCCGACGCCGCGAGCACGTCGTAGCGTCGCTCCATCTCCGTGACCGCCCAGTTGAGCGTCCCGGCGGCGCGCTTGGGGTCCACCACCACGGGGGCGAGCAGGTGCGGCAGGTCGTTGTACGCGCCCATCTCGACGCGCTTGGGGTCCACGAGGATCAGCCGCAGCTGGTCGGGCGTGGCGCGCATGACGAGCGACGTGATGATCGAGTTGAGTCCGGAGCTCTTGCCGGCCCCGGTGGCCCCCGAGACCAGCACGTGGGGCAGCTCGGCCAGGTTGACGATGACGGTCTTGCCCGAGATGTCGCGGCCGATCGGCACGTCGAGCGGGTCATGGGCGGCCAGCGCCTCGTCGGTGACCAACAGGTCGCCGAGCGCGACCAGGCTGCGCTGGCGGTTGGGCACCTCGACGCCGATCGCCGATCGTCCGGGGATCGGCGCCAGGATCCGCACGTCGGGCGCGGCCAGCGCGTAGGCGATGTCCTTGTTCAGCGCGGTCACGCGCGCGACCTTGACCCCGGGCCCGAGCTCGAGCTCGAAGCGCGTGACCGTGGGCCCCACGGTGTAGCCGATCAGCGTGGTCTCGACGCCGTGGGCGGCCAGGGCCTCGACCAGCTCGTCACCGGCCGCGTCGATCGCGCCGCGGTCGTGCTTGAGCTCGCGCGTGCGGAGCAGCAGCGACGTCGGCGGGAGGCGCCACTGGTGGACCGCGGCGGGAGCCGCGCGCCGCGCGGACCGCGACGGCGCCTCGACGTCCGTCTCGGTCTCGTCGACTTCCTCCTCGGCGTACTCGTCCTCCTCGTACTCGACCTCGGGCTCGTCGACCTCGTACGGCTCGAACTCCGCGACCGGGACGGCCAACGGTTCGCGCACGTCCTCCTCACCCTCGTCGACGTCCTCCTCCTCCGCGCCGGGACGAGGACGCATCGACCACCAGCCCGCGAGACGTCGCCCCAGGAACCGCGCGACGACCGCGACGCCGTGCACCAGGGCGCGCAGACCCACGCCCGTCGCGATCATGAGCGCGACGATGAGGACCGCTCCGAGCAGCACCGCGGCGCCCGCCGCGCCGATCACCGCGCGCAATCCTCCGCCGACCAGGACCCCGAGCCACCCGCCCGCGTGGCCCAGCGCCGCGCTGGTGGCGTGCAGTCCCGGGTGCCCGCGCGCCAGGTGGGCCAACCCGCACAGACTCAGCAGGGTCAGACCGCCGCCCCAGGCCAGTCGCGCCCGCTCGAGCTCGACGCGCCCGGACAGGAGCGCCGCGCCCAGGCCGATGGCCAGGACCGGCAGGGCGAAACGGGCGACGCCGGAGACGAAGGAGAGGGCGCGCGACACCAGGCGCCCCGCGGGCCCGAGGGCGTGGGCCTCGGCCAGCAGCGCCAGGAGGCCCACGACGACGAGGATCAGGACCCACAGGTCGCGTTCGTGGCGGCGCCAGAACGAGTCCGGAGCGGAGGAGCGGGCGCGGCCCTTGGCCGCTGGTCGCTTCTGATGTTTCGCGGCTACCACAACACTCCAAGTTACCGAACAAAGTTTCGCTCCCCGACCACCCTCGTAGGCTGCGGCCGTGACCTTCACGCCCTCGCCCACCACCGCGGACCTGGCGCAGCGCCTCGGCGCGTCGGCCGCCAGTTGCGAGGTCGTGGCCTCGACCGAGCTCAGCCCGTGCGTACGCGAGGTCGTCCTGCGCGGCAGCGCCGAGGTCCTGGCGGGCCGGCCCGGCAACGACGTGATGGTGCGCGTCGAGACGCCCGACGGGCGCTTCGTGCGCCGGCGCTTCTCCGTGCGACAGCTCGACGAGGCGGCCGACACCCTGAGCCTGTGGGTGACGACCGACCACGTGGGGCCGGCCGCCACGTGGGCGCGGGCCGCGATCCCCGGCGACCACGTCGACGTCATCGGCCCGCGCGGCAAGACCGCCCTCGACCCGACGGCGCAGTGGCACCTCTTCGTGGGCGACCTGACCGGCCTCGCCGCCTTCTACCGCCTGGCCGGGTCGATCGAGCCCCCGGGACGCGCGATCTTCGTCGTCGAGGTCGACCACCCCGAAGATGCGCTGACCACCGCCTTCGACGAGGGCATCGAGGTGACCGGCATCTTCGTCGAGCGCCGTGAGCGAGCCCCGGACGACCCCGCCGGACTGCTCAACGGCCTGGCCGCATTCGCCATGCCGACGGGCGCCGGTCACGCCTACGTCAACGGCGAGTTCTCCGTGGTCAAGGTCGTCACGGCCGCGTTGCAAGACCGCGGCCTGGGCGACGAGGAGATCAGCCACAAGTCCTACTGGCGCGCGGGCCGGGTCAACGCCGACCACGGCGAGCCGGACAAGAGCGAGGACTAGGGAGTTCCACCTCTTCCATTCCGAGGAACCGGATCGTTCCGGCGTCTCACGAGCAGTTGCTCCGCGACGTTCCAGGTGCCAGTATCGGCGACACCCGCCTGGTGGACCCTGGCGCTCACCACAACGAGAGGACGCCGATGAGCCGCACGCGGGGCACGCGGCATCGGGCCTTTCGCGCACTGGTCCTGGCTGCGGTTTGCGCCGTCGTTGGCACGCTGTCGGTCCCGACAACGCAGAGCTCGTCCGCATCGTCCTCCGCACCAGTGTCGCCGCTCGTGCTGACGAGGGCCGCGTCGTCACGGGTCATCTACCTGCTGGGTTCGGTGACCTGTTCGCGCACTGCGTGCCTACGGCTCTATCGAACTGACGACGACGGCGCACACTTCCAACCGGTCTCGCTTCCCCCCGTCCAACGGGTCGCCGGTCAGCCAACGGGCTCGATCGCCGAGATCCTCTTCGCCACGCCGGAGGTGGGCTACATCCTCGAAGGGCTCGGCCACGACTCCACGCTCTACGCCACGTTCGACGGCGCGCGGACGTGGCACCAGCGCTACGCCACTCACGACGTCTCGCTCGAGGCGTTGGCGGCCACGACCGAGTCGCTGTACGCGGTGACGTATCGCTGCGCCCCCCAGCCCAATGGCAACGTCGGGTGCACCCACTACCAACTCGTGCGCTCGTCGCTCGGTGCGCGGCGCTGGACGGGCACGCCCATTCCCCACGGCCGGGACTACCCGTGGGGCTTCTTGGGCAACGTCGCCGCCGACGCACATCACGTCTGGCTCACCGAAGGCGCCAAGTGGTCCCTGCTCGTCACGTCATCGGACGACGGTCGCACGTTCCACACCAGATCGGTCGGCCGACTCATCAGCGTCGCGGGGTGCGACCTGACGGCGACGGGCGGCGGCTCGCTCTGGGCGCAGTGCCCCACGGGGATGCAAGCCCGGTTCTCGTACTCCCCCGACGCCGGCGTGACGTGGAACGCGGTGCCCGCCGATCAGTACTTCCCGACGGGTGGCGGCTACTTCGACCCCGCGTCGAGCGACCTCGCCTACCTGGACTACGGGAACGCAACGGGCCGGCTCAATCTGTTCCGGGTGACCGACTCTGGCCGGCGTCTCATCGGCGTCAGTCACCTGTCGTGTCCGTCCCTGTCGTCCCTGGTGTTCACCGACCGAGCGGATGGTCTGGCGCTGTGCAGCTACTACACGCACAACGAGCTGCTGCGCACGAGCAACGGCGGGTTGAGCTGGCGTCGGATGAGCGCGACGTGATCCCTCCGCGTCGCGCGAGCGGCTAGAGAACCGCCACCGCCGCCATCACCACCGGCTGGCGACGGAACTTCTGGCCCAGCAGTCGGCCCGCGGCGCGCTGCGCGATCTTGTTCAGCGAGTCCTCGTCGCGGTCGCCGTTACGCAGGGCCTCGTCCAACGCGACGCGGACCTCCTCGGTCAGGTTGGCGATCAGCTTGCGGTCGGTCTCGCCATCAAACCAGCCGCGCGCCGTGACGCGCACCGGCTGGACCAGCACCCCTCGTTCGCGGTCCACGCCGGCGGCTACCAACAGCACGCCGAACTCGGCCAGCATGCGCCGCTCCTCGAGCGGTCGTTCGTCGAAGTCGCCGGCACTGCCGTCGATGTAGTGAAAGCCCGCGGGCACCTCGCCCGCGCGCTTGATGCCGTCGGCGCTGACGTCGACCTGGTCGCCGTCTTCACAGATCAGCACGTGCTGAGGCTTGAGTCCCATGGTCAGCGCCAAGTCGGCGTGGTGGACCATGTGGCGATACTCGCCGTGCACCGGCACGAAGTTGCGCGGGCGCACCAGCTGGTGGAACATGCGCAGCTCGCCCTGGCGCGCGTGGCCCGAGGCGTGCACCGGCTCGGCGTCGGAGTGGATGACCTCGGCGCCGGCACGGTGCAGGTCGTCGATGACGCGCCCCACCGTCCACTCATTGCCCGGGATCGGGTGCGACGAGAGGATGACCGTGTCGTCGTGTCCGAGGGTCAGCTCACGCGAGTCGCCGCGCGAGAGCTTCGACAGCGCGGCCATCGGCTCGCCCTGGCTCCCGGTGCAGATGACGCAGATCTCGCCGGGCTTGTACCGTCCGATGTTGGCCAGGTCGACGAAGTCGGCGGTCTCGGCGTGCAAGATGTTGAGCTTGCGCGCGAGCTTCACGTTGGACTCCATCGAGCGGCCCATGAGGGCCACCTTTCGCCCCTGGGCCCTGGCCACGTCGATGATCTGCTGGACGCGGTGCACGTGGCTGGCGAAGCAGGCGACGAACATCCGACGCTCGGGTCGCTCGAGGAAGAGACGGCGCAGCGTCACGCCCACCGAGCGCTCCGACGCGGTGAAGCCCGGCTCCTCGGCGTTGGTCGAGTCCGCCAGCAGCAGCGCGACGCCCTCGTCGCCCAGGGCCGCCAGGCGCGCGACGTCGGTGCGCCGGCCGTCGATGGGCGTGAGGTCGAGCTTGAAGTCGCCCGAGTGCACGACGATCCCGACCTTGGTGTGGAAGGCCAGCGCGTGCGCGCTGGGCACCGAGTGGGTCACCGGGATGAACTCCACCTCGAAGGGCCCGATGCGGCGCCGCTCGCCGTCGACCACCTCGATGAAGGTGAGGTCCTTGGCCACCTTGGCCTCGCTGAGGCGGTGTCGCGCGAAGCCCAGGGTGAGCGCCGATCCGTATATCGGGACATTGACGTCGCGCACCAGGTACTGCAGCGACCCGGTGTGGTCCTCGTGCCCGTGGGTCAGCACGATGGCGTCAACCTTGTCGCGCCGCTCGATCAGCCAGCGGAAGTCCGGCAGGATGATGTCGACGCCGTACATCGTGGGCTCGGGGAACATGAGCCCGGCGTCGACCACGACGAGTCGCCCGTCCTGCTCCAGGGCCAGGCAGTTGCGGCCGATCTCGCCGAGCCCGCCGAGGAAGGTGACGCGGACGTGGTCCTTAGCCACGCTGAGCCAGCAACGCGCTGACGACCTCAGCCGCGGCGCCGGCCAGCGTCGCGTCGCCGGGCGCGTGCGGCGCCCGGCACTCGCCCACCTCGAGGCCGAGGGCGCGCAGCGCGGCGCGCGCCGGCATGGGGTTCGGGTAGGCCTCGGAGCTCTCGAAGGCGCAGCTCGGCGCGAGGCGCGCGTTGAGCGAGCGCGCCGTCTCCCAGTCGCCCTTCAGCGCGCACTGGATCATCGCGGCGAACTCCGGTCCCGCCCAGTGCGCGGCCACCGAGACCAGGCCCACGGCGCCGACCGCCATGAACGGCAGGGTCACCGCGTCGTCGCCGCTGTAGAGGTCGAGCCGGTCGCCCAACACCGACTTGGTCTGGGCCGCGGCCGGCACGTCGCCCGACGCGTCCTTCATGGCCACGATGTTGGCGTGCGCCTCGACGAGGGCGATCGTCGTGGCCGAGGCGATCTTGCGCCCGGTGCGCGCGGGGATGTCGTAGAGCATGACCGGCAGGTCGGTCGCGTCGGCCATCGCGCCCAGGTGCCCGGCGATCCCGATCTGGCTGGGCCGGGCGTAGGCCGGGGTCGTGGCCAGCACGCCGGACGCGCCGGTCGCGGCGACGCGCCTCGTGAGCTCGACGGAGCGCGCGGTGTCCGGTGACGAGGTGCCGGCCAGCACCGGGACGCTGACCGCCTCGGCCACCGCGGCGAACAGGTCGAGCTTCTCGGCGTCGCTGAGCGAGGAGCCCTCGCCGGTCGAGCCGGCCAGGACGAGGCCGTCGCTGCCCGCGTCGACCAGGAAGCGCGCGAGGCGCGCCGCGGCGTCGAGGTCGAGCGACCCGTCGGGGCCGAAGGGGCTCACCATGGCGGTGAGCAGGGAGCCCAGTCGCGGGATCATAGCCCGAAGATACCAGTGAACCGCGCGCGCACCGCCTTCACTCGAGGAAGCGCTCGATGCCCTCGACGAATCCCGAGTCGACGCTCGCGTGGCGCAGCGCCAGCGCGACGCCGTGCACGAAGCTCACGCGGTCGTAGGAGTCGTGGCGGATCGTGAGTCCCTCGCCGGGTCCCCCGAAGAGGATCTCCTGGTGGGCGGTGAGCCCGGGGAGGCGAACCGAGTGGATCCGCACGCCGCCGGGGCCTTCGCCGCCGCGCGTGTTCTCCAGCGTGGCGCGCGTCGTGGGATTGGCGATCGGCGCGCGACCGGCGGCCTCGCGCGCGGCCGCGATGCGCCGGGCGGCCTGCAGCGACGTGCCCGAGGGCGCGTCGACCTTGCGGTCGTGGTGCAGCTCGATCACCTCGACGGTGTCGAAGTACGGCGCGGCCTGGGCGGCGAAGCGCTCGGCCAGGACGGCGCCGATCGAGTAGTTGGCGCACAGCACCACGCCGGTGGACTCGCCGGCCTTCTCCACCTCGGCGCGCTGGTCCGGCGTCAGGCCGGTCGTGCCGATGACCAGGACCTTTCGGTGCGCGGCGCACCACGCGGCCGAGGCGACGACGCCCTCGGGCGTCGAGAAGTCGACGACCGCGTCGAGCGCCTCCGGGTTCACCTCATCGAGGCTGCGCGCCCACAGGACCCCCTCGTGGGCGCGCGGCTCGGTGGGGTCCACGAGCACGGTGACGGTGAAGTCCGCCTGCGCCGCGAGGCCGGAGGCCAGTTCCTGACCCATGCGTCCCGATCCACCGACGATGCCGAGCGCGGTCACGAGCGAATGCTAGCGGTGGCCCGACGGCGCCTCCGGGCGAGCAGCCAGCCGGCGCCGACGAGCCACGCGGCCCCCGCGCCGGCGCTGACCGCGACGCTGACCTCGATGTGGGGAGCGTGGTAGTGGAAGTGCACGACCCATCGTCCCGACGGCACGCTCACGCTCTGGATCAGTCCGTGACGGTCCACCGTGAGGTTGACGCTCTGGCCGGTGGCGACGTTGTGTGCCGTCGCGCGCCACCCCGGCAGGTACGCCATCGATCGGACGAGCTCGACCGTTCGCGGTGTCGTGACGCTCACCCACGAGTCGCCCCACGCGGCGTTGCGGACTGTGCTCACGACCGCGCCCGCGGTGGCGCCCACCAGCCAGTCCGCCGGCTTCAGGTGAGTGGCGCGGAAGATCGAGTAGGTGCCCGGCGTGGACGCCAGTCGCCACGACGAGGTCGACAGCGCGATCTCGAAGGGGCTGTTGAGCCGATAGGTGGCGGCGTGCGGCCCGGCCGTCGTCACGACCACGTTGCCGAGGGCGACGCGCGCGCCGGAGACCCGCAGGCCCGCCGCCCGTACCGGGCCGAAGACGAACCCCGCCGACTGGCCGGCGGCGTGCGAGCCGAGGGAGACCTTCGTCAGATCCTTGACCGGCGTTCCGTTCGCCCCGAGGAGCTCGACGCTGACACGTCCGTGAGCGAAGGGGGCGCCGGACTCTCCGCTCAGGGTCACCCCGGTGACGGAGAGGACCTGGCCGAAGTACCGGTAGGTCACCGGCGCCGGGCGCTGGCGCAGGCAGCTCGCGGCGACGGCGTAGTGCGTTCTGGTCGGTGGCGCCAGCTTCACGGAGGCCACCGCAATCGCGTCCAGGCGCAGCTGCTTAAAGGTGGCGCGCACGAGCTCGCACGGGTTGAGCTGCTCCTGCGCGTGGGTGCCGGTCGAGCGTCCGTAGATCGTCGCGATGAGCGAGCCGTAACCCTGGACGCTGGGCAGGCGGGTGAAGACGTTCATGTTGGCCTCGCCCAACGCCTCGTACTCGCGCGGGTGGGTGCCGACGATGTCGACCAGCGCGGTGCGGCCCTGGTCACCGAGGGCGGCCCGGGCGCTCGCCGCGGACGGCTCGACGCCGTAGACCGCGAACAGCCCGGTCGAGCAGAAGACGAGGAAGACGGCGAGGTCGACGCCCAAGACCGCGCCCAGCCAGCGCAGCGGCGCGCGCAACCGGCCCCACGCGACCACGAGGACGACCGCGCTGAGCGCGATGGCCAGGTGCAGGCCGAGCGTGAGCCACTCGTGCCGTGCGAGAGGCGCCTCGGCCGCGGTCGCCCCGAGGTGGGTCACGATCGACGGGCCCCAGCCCAGCATCGCGACGCAGATGGCCACGACCACGAAGGCCGGGGCCAGGGTCACCCAGCGCCGGCGCCCGATCAGGCCGGCCTCGTCAAGGGCGCCGGCCTCGAGGCGGTCGATCCACCAGGCCAGCAGCACCGCGGCGGCGAGGTCGACCAGGATCACATTGCGGCTCTGGAGGCGGGTGTTGCCGAAGATCGGGATCAGGCGAAAGAGGTGCCCCGCCC
>DAIOGY010000048.1:0-8735 GCA_036745005.1 Acidimicrobiales bacterium
CGAGGTGGCGCTGATCCGTCCCGGCCCGATCCAGGGCCACGCGGTGAACCCCTACCTGCGCCGGCGCCGCGGCGAGGAGCCGGTGACCTACCTGCACCCGCGCCTCGAGCCGATCCTCGCGCGCACCCTCGGGGTGCCGCTGTTCCAAGAGCAGCTCATGGAGATGGCCGTCGCGGTGGCCGGCTTCTCGCCGGCCGAGGCCGACGAGCTGCGCCAGGCCATGGCCGCCAAGCGCTCCGAGCTGCGCATGCTCAAGCTCAAGAGCCGCTTCTACGCCGGCATGGCCGCCAACGGCATCACCGGCGAGGGCGCCGACCAGCTCTTCGACGCGCTGTCGGCCTTCGCGAACTTCGGCTTCCCCGAGTCGCACGCGGTCTCCTTCGCCCACCTCGTCTACTGCTCGGCGTGGATCAAGACGTACTACCCCGCGGCCTTCCTCGTCGCGCTGCTCAACGCGCAGCCGCTGGGTTTCTGGTCGCCCCAGAGCCTGGTCGCCGACGCGCGCCGTCACGGCGTCAGCGTCGCGCGCCCCGACGTGAACCTCTCGCGTGCCGGCGCCGCGCTCGAGGGGCCCCGCGACGCACCGGTGGTGCGCCTGGGCCTGAGCGCGCTGCGCGGGATCGGCGACGACCTGGCCGGGCGGATCGTCGCGGGCGCCCCCTGGGCCGGGCCCGAGGACCTGGTGCGCCGCGCGCGGTGCCACCAGGGCCACCTCGAGGTGCTCGCGGCCGCGGGGGCCCTGGACGGCTTCGGGCCGACCCGGCGCGCGTTGGCCTGGTCGGCGGGCGCGGCCGCACAGGGCACGCCCGACCGACTCGCCGGGGTGGTGACGGGCCTCGCGGCGCCGCCGCTGCCGGACACCACCGAGATGGAGCGCGTCGCCGACGACCTCTGGTCGCTCGGGCTCACCCCCGAGGCGACCGCGATGGCCCTGGTGCGCGCCGAGCTCGACGCGCGCGGGGTGACGCGCGCCGACGCCCTGGCGGGCGCCGAGAGCGCCCGGGTGTGCGTGGCCGGCGTGGTGACGCACCGTCAGCACCCCGAGACGGCCAAGGGCGCGGTCTTCCTCAACCTCGAGGACGAGACCGGCCACGTCAACGTGATCTTCTCGAAGGGCGCGTGGGCGCGCTGGTCCCAGGTCGCGCGCACGAACCCGGCGCTGGTGATCCGCGGGAAGCTCGAGCGCGGCCAGGGCAGCCTGGCGCTGGCCGCGGAGTTCGTCGAGCCCCTCGCGCTCGGGGCGGTCACGGCGTCGCGCGACTGGCACTGAGGCCGCCCGCGGCCGGCCACCCCTCGGTCCGCTCGCGACACGACCGCGCGCACTCCGCCCGTCCCTCGACGCGCCGGCGTCGCGACGACACACCCGATCGTCGCGTCGCTCGACGATCGTGACGGCGCCGCGTCGCTCCCGATGGGCCAAGATCTAGCCATGGACGAGAACGACGCGCTCGATTTCGTCGAGACGCACGGCCTCGTGCTGGCCTCGGCCCAGGGGCCGGTCCCACGGATGTCGGAGGCGATCGCGGGCGAGCCGATTCGTGGCAGCTGGTGGGGCCACGCCAAGGGTGGCGAGATCTACCGGGTGCTGGGGTTCGTAGAGGAGTCGCCCGACGTGCTGGTGTGCCGGGTGATCGACGGCAAGATCACGCTCGTGCACCGTCGCCTCTGGCCGGCGCTGATCCGCGCCGCCGGTCGGTTCGCGCCCGAGCGCCTCTCGAGGATCGTCCAGGAGCACACCGCGACCGGGCGTCACGTCAACCACGAGACGCCGTTCCCGTTGTGGGCGGACCCGCACAGCCTCGCCGCCGTGGAGCTCTTGACCGAGTCCGACGCGCTCGACGCGCTCGGGGAGTGGGCCCGGCGAGCGTAGGGACCAGTGGGCGCGCAGCCGGCGCCACCACACCCACTTCGCTCGAGCTCGACGGCGGGCGGCCACCAACGAAGACGGCCTCTCATCGCGTCGGGATCAGGCGAAGGCGTACTCCGGGCGCTCGCCGGCGTCGATCTCCTTGGCCACCAGCACCTGGGCCAGTGGGAGGTCCTCGGCGTGGGTCACGCCGATGCAGCGAGAGCTGGTGGGCAGCACGTCGAATCGCAGCGGCGTGTGGTGAAGGATCGAGCCCACGAAGCTCGACAGCTGGATCTCGGGCTCGTCGGCGAAGTCGTGCGCGTCGACCGCCGCGCGCATGAGCGACAGGATCGCCGGGTGGAACCCCCACAGGTTCATCGAGACCGTCGTCGAGGGGTGCAGCGAGTTGGGGAGCTGGCCGTCTTCGGCCACGTAGCCGTCCAGGGTCGCGCGCACGTTGCGCCGCTCCACGATGTCGGTCAGATGGCCGTTGACCACGCGGCACGCGCCGCGCGACACCGGCAGCTCGCCGACGAGGGCGCGGTCGAGCGCGTAGCCGATGAGGCAGTTGTTGGGGCTGGTCGCGAGGTGGGTGCCGAGCTGGAGGAAGGCGTCGCGCCCGTAGAGGTCGTCGGCGTTGGACACCCCGAAGGGACGCGAGATGTCCAGCAGTTCCGACGCGGCGAGCACCGCGTCGACGGTGCCGCGCAGGCTCTGCTGGACCGCGAAGACGACCCGGCGTCCCCGGGGCCACTGCTCGGCCACGTGCTCTTGGATCTGGGGGCCGGTGTCGGGGTTCACCACGATGACGACCTCGTCGAACCCGGCGGCGTAGGCGTCCGAGGCGATCAGGTCGATCACGCCCTCACCGTGCAGGCCGACCGGCGCGAGCTGCTTGAGCCCGCCGTAGCGACGGGCGCGCCCGGCGGCCAGGATGACGAGCGACGGGCCGTTCACGGCGACCACCTCACGACGGCCGACGCCCAGGTCATGCCGGCGCCGAACCCGGTGAGCAGGGCCAGGTCGCCGGGCTTCACCCGGCCGTTGTCGCGCGCGTCACCCACCGCCAACGGGATCGACGCGCTCGAGGTGTTGCCGTAGCGGTCGAGCACGACGATTGCGCGCTCCATGTCGACGCCGAGGCGCTGGCACGCCGCCTGGATGATCCGGATGTTCGCCTGGTGCGGGATGACCAGGCTCAGCTCGTCGGAGGTCACGCCGGCCTTGGCCAAGGCCTCCTCGGCCGAGCTCACGACGACGCGCACGGCGCGGCGAAAGACCTCCTTGCCGTCCATCTGGATGTAGCCGCCGTGCTCGCACGTGAGCAGGTCGGCCGCCGACCCGTCGGTGCCGAGCGAGAAGGAGAGGATGTCGCTGTCGCCCTCGTCGTACTCGAGCACCGTCGCGCCCGCGCCGTCGGCCAGCAGCACCGCCATGTTGCGGTCCTCCCAGTCGACCCAGCGCGAGAGGTGCTCGGCACCCACGACCAGCACGCGCCGGTTGCCGGTCTCGAGCAACCCTTGGGCGGTGCGCAGGGCGAACATGAAGCCGCTGCACGCCGCGTTGAGGTCCATGGCCGGGCAGCTCATCCCCAAGTCGTCGGCGATCAGGGGCGCGGTGGCCGGCACCAGGCGGTCCGGCGTGGTCGTGGCCAGGATCAGGAAGTCGATGTCGCGGGGCCCCACCCCGGTCTCGTCCATGGCCCGCTGGGCGGCCAGGGCCCCCAGGGTCCGGCTCGAGCCGCCGATGCGCCGCTCCCGGATGCCCGTGCGCTCGGTGATCCACTCGTCGGAGGTGTCGAGGGTCTTAGAGAGCTCGTCGTTGGTGACGACGCGGTCGGGAACCGCCGTGCCCCATCCTCGGAACCGAACGCCCATACTGATCCTCTCGTCGGCTTGTGGAAAGTCTAGGTGCTGGTCCTAGGACGGCGCGGCGGCGGGGAGAATCTGTAGTGAACAGCGGGCCGCGCAGATGAGGTTGCCGTCGTCGTCGGTGAGGTCGATGGACCACACGTGCACGCGCCGTCCCTTGCGCAGCGGCCGCGCCGTCGCGGTCAGCGTGCCCTCGCTCATCGAACGAAGGTGCGAGCAGTTGAGCTCGGTGCCGACCGCGACCTCGTTGGGCCAGACGCTGCGCGTCGCGCCGATCGACGCGGCGCTCTCGGCGAGCAGCGCGGAGATCCCGCCGTGCAGCAGGCCGAAGGGTTGATGGGTCTTGGGCCCGACCTCGACGGTCACGACGACGCGCTCGGCGGTCGCTTCGACGATCTTGACGTCGAGGTAGTCGTGCACGCTCGGGCGACCCGCGAACAGATCGAAGGTGTCGTCGCTCACCACGCGAGTCTACGGCCGGCCGGTAACCTCATTGCCTATGACACGTCGGGTCGAGATGCGCAGCGACACCCACACCCGGCCGACCGAGGCGATGCGCGACGCGATGGCGAACGCGGTCGTCGGCGACGACGGCTTTGGCGAGGACCCGACGGTCATCGCGCTCGAGGAGCTCTACGCGACCGTGGTGGGCAAGCCCGCGGGCGTGTTCGTGCCCTCGGGGGTGATGGCCAACCAGATCGCGATGCGCATCCTGACCCGTCCGGGTGACACCGTGGTCGCTGGTCGTCGCCACCACGTCGTGCGCTTCGAGATGGGCGCCGCGGCGCGCAACGCCTCGATCCAGTTCGCCACGGTCGACGACGCCGACGGCGTGCTCGACGTCGACGACGTGCTCTGGGAGATCGACTCGGAGCACGATCACCAACCCCACGTCGCGCTGGTCACGGTCGAGAACACGCACATGGCGGCCGGCGGCGCGGTCTATCCGCTGGAGAAGCTCCGCGAGCTCGCCGGCGCGGTCGCGCTCCCGATCCACCTCGACGGCGCGCGACTCTTCAACGCGGTGGTCGCCACCGGGACGAGCGCGGCGGCCTACTCGGCGTGCGCGACGACCGTGTCGTCGTGCCTCACCAAGGGGCTCGGCGCGCCGGTGGGCTCGCTGCTCGCCGGGCCGAGTGACCTGATCGCCGCGGCGCGGGTCGAGCGCAAGCGCCTCGGCGGAGCGATGCACCAGTCGGGTGTCGTGGCGGCGGCGGGCATCGTGGCCCTCACCACCATGGTCGAGCGCCTCGGCGAGGATCACGCCCGCGCTCGGCGCCTGGCGGAGTGCTTCGCCGCGGCGTACCCGGAGGCCCGCTACGACCCCGCCACGTGCCAGACCAACATCATCGCCTTTGACCACCCCGAGGCCCGGCGCGTGGTGGCCGAGCTCACCGCGCTCGGCGTGCTGGGCGACACCATCTCGCCGACGCGCGCGCGCTACGTCACCCACTTCGACCTGAGCGACGAGGACGTCGACTACGTGGCCGACGTGCTCGCGACGAGTGCGCCGCGCTGACGCGTCGTTCACCCTCGGTTCACCCTTCGTCCCTGGTCCGGGCGGCGCCCGACGAGGTAGCCTGGGCCCGTCCTTTGGGGCGTCTCTATGACGGAAATCCTTCACCTCTCCACGTTCCTGCGCCGACCGTTCTTTGACTCGAGCGGCGACCGGATCGGCCGCGTCCAGGACCTGGTCGCGCGCCTCGGTGACGACGCCCACCCGCCCGTCGTCGGCGCCGTCATCCGCATCGAGGGGCGCGACCTGTTCGTGCCGATCCGAAAGATCGGTGGCCTGCGCGAGGGCAAGATGACCTTCGAGGGCCGGCGCGTCGACCTGCGCCGCTTCGAGCGGCGCCCCGGAGAGCTCCTCCTCGCCGAGGACCTGCTCGCGCGCCACTCGATCAACCTGGTGCGCGGGCGTCTCATCACCGCCAACGAGATCGAGATCGCCCAGATCGACGGCAAGTGGGAGGTCGTCGGCGTCGACGCCGGGCGCCGTCCCCTGCTGCGCCGGCTCCTGGGTCCGAGCATCGGCCAGCGCGTGAAGGCCGACACGATCGTCGACTTCGCGTCCATCGAGCCCTTCGTCAGCCACGTGCCGACGGCGCGCCTGCGCATCCCGTACCGCAAGCTGGCCAAGCTGCACCCGGCCCAGATCGCCGACCTGGTCGAGCAGGCCAGCCACGAGGAGGGCGAGGAGATCATCGAGGCGGTCGGCCTGGACCGCGAGCTCGAGGCCGACGTCTTCGAGGAGCTCGACACCACGCACCAGCTCGAGTTCCTCGAGGGCCGTGCCGACGACGAGGCCGCGCGCCTGCTCGCACGGATGGAACCCGACAACGCCGCCGACCTGATCAACGAGATCGACCAGGAACGTCGGCGCCCGATCCTCGAGGGCCTGCCCGCGGTGCAGCAGGCCAAGGTTCGCAACCTCTTGGCCTACAACGCCGACACCGCCGGCGGGCTGATGAGTCCCGACTTCCTCACCGTCGGATCCTCGGCCACCGCGGCTGACGCCCTCGCCGCGATCCGTTCGTCGTCGGTCCCGGCCGAGTCGCTGTCGGCCGTCTTCGTGCTCGACGAGGGGGGCCACCCGATCGGCGCCGCCGCGGTGGCGCCGCTCGTGCGGGCGCGCGAGGGCGAGCTCGCGCTCAGCGTGTCGCGCACCCCGTTGGCCCACGTCCACCCTCAATGGGACCTGCACCGCGTGGCGCGCAAGATGAGCGACTTCAACCTCACCGTGGTGCCCGTCCTCGATGACGAGCACGACCAGGTGGTGGGGGTGGTCACGGTCGACGACCTACTCGAGACGCTGCTGCCCCAGGGCTGGCGCCGCGAGTTCGGCATGACGGCGGTGGAAGAGTGAGCCGCCGTCACCTCCAGGGTCACGTTCTAAGGGGGTTCGGCTGAAACCTCCCAGTACCAGCTCCACCGCGCAGTACTTCCCGCCAGTCCGGCGAACGGACCTCACAGGTCACTGACCCGTAGGTCGTCGCGGCTGTCGGGTATCCGACCACGACGACCCGAGAGGAGGTGACACGTGTCCAGTCCGACGACGAGCGATCGTCAGATCCGAGGGGCCTTCGGGACCCTCTCAGAACACGACACTGGCGAACGCCGGGGCGGCCGCGCGCGCCTGCTCGCCCTCCTCGCCGTCATCGGACCGGGCCTGATCGTCATGGTCGGCGACAACGACGCCGGTGGGGTCTCCACCTACGCCCAAGCCGGTCAGAACTTCGGCTACACCCTCCTGTGGACCCTGCCGCTGCTGATCCCGGTCCTCATCGTCAACCAGGAGATGGTCGCACGCCTCGGCGTGGTCACCGGCGTCGGTCACGGGCGCCTGATCCGCGAACGGATCGGGCGCCGGTGGGGCAACGTCTCGATCTCGTCGATCCTCCTGCTCAACTTCCTCATCATCGTCACCGAGTTCATCGGCATCTCGCTGTCCATGCGCTACTTCGGGGTGCCGGCCTACGTGTCAGTCCCGATCTCGGCGCTCACCTTGTTCGCGATGACCGTGACCGGGTCATTCCGTCGGTGGGAACGCTTCATGATGCTGTTCGTGGCGGTCAACGCCGTCGTCATCCCGCTGATCATCCACGCGCACCTCTCGGGGTCGAGCATCGCCCACGGCCTCGTCGCGCCGAGCGTGCGCGGCGGGGCGTCGTCGGCGGGCGTGCTGCTCATCATCTCGATCATCGGCACGACGGTCGCGCCCTGGCAGCTCTTCTTTCAAGAGAGCAACATCGTCGACAAGAAGATCTCGCCGCGGTGGATCAACTACGAGCGTGCCGACACGGTGATCGGCTCGGTCGTGGTCGTGGTGGTCGCGGTGCTGCTCATGGGCGTGACCGCGGCCGGCCTGTCGACCCACGGCGGGACGAACGCGTACACCAACGCGCTCGACGTGGCCCGCGGGTTGGGTCGCTACGTCGGCCACGACGCCGGGACCTTCTTCGCGATCATCCTGCTCAACGCGTCGATCATCGGGGCGGCGGTGGTCACCTTGGCCAGCAGTTACGCCATCGGCGACCTGTCCGGGCGCTTCAACCAGGGCCTCGACGCGCCGTTCCGCGAGGCCCGGGGCTTCTACGGGGCGTTCGGGGCGTTGCTGGTCATCGCCGGAGTTGTCACGCTGCTGCCCGGTGCGCCCCTCGGCCTCATCACGCTGGCCGTCCAGGCGCTCTGCGGGCTGATGTTGCCGAGCACGACGATCTTCGTTCTCCTGCTCGCCAACGATCGGGCCGCCCTCGGTCCGTGGGTGAATTCTCGTTGGCTCAATGCGGTGGCCGTCGTGATCGTCACCGTGCTCACGGTGCTGTCGGTCGTCATGATGATCTCGACGCTCTTCACGTCGGCGCCGGTGCTGACGCTCCTCGAGGTGCTGGGTGCGATCGCGGCGCTCGGCCTCGTCGTCGGGTTGCCGATCGGCCTGCGCCGGGCGGGACCGCGGCCCGCCTACGAGGGTGACCGCGTGGATTGGCGCACTCCGCGCCTCGCGCTGCTCGATCCGCTGCCGCGCTCGCGCGCGCGCGCCTGGCTGTTGCGGGGCACCGCGACCTACCTTCTCGTGGCGGGCCTGCTGCTCATCGTGCGCATCAGCCAGTTGGCGACCTCATAGTCTCTTCAAGATGACGTCCTCACCGACCCTGGTGTGCGTGCACGCCCACCCCGACGACGAGTCGCTCTTCACGGCCGGGGTCACCGCCCACTACGCCGCGCGCGGGTGCCGCGTCGTGCTCGTCACCTGCACCTACGGCCAGCTGGGGATCGACGCCGCGGGGCGTCCCGGCTCGCACCCCGACCACGACCCCGTCGGCACGCGGGCGACGCGTGCGGGCGAGCTGCAGCGGGCCGCCGACCTGATCGGCTACTCGCGGGTCGTGATGCTGGGCTACGACGACTCCGGACTGCCCGGGTGGGCGCAGAACTCGCGGTCCAGCGCCTTCGTCAACGCCGACGTCGACGCGGTCGCGCGCACGCTGGCGGCGATCTTTGACGAGGTGGGCGCG
>DAIOGY010000049.1:0-8660 GCA_036745005.1 Acidimicrobiales bacterium
CGATCATGACCTTCACGGCGCCTCCTTCTCGAGCATGGTGGCGAGCTCGGCGCGTCCCGACGGCGTGACGAGGAACTCCAGCATGTCGTCCTCCTGGGCGAAAAGCCCCTCGAGGTCGACCCGGCCCTGCCCGGCGCGGATGAGCCCCACCACCCGCACGTTCTCGCTGCGATTGAACTGGTCCAGCGGGCGCCCGGCCAGGTGGTCGGGCAGGATCCGCTCGACCAGGTGCAGGGTCCCGGCGCCGTCGGTCCACTCGATCGAGTCGTCCGTGGGCAGCAGCCACCGCTTGACCTGCTGGGTGGTCCACAGCGAGGTCGCCACCGTGGGGATGCCGAGCTTCATGTAGATGTCCGCGCGCTTGGGGTCGTAGATGCGCGCGACCACGTTGGCGATCTGGTAGTTGTCCCGGGCGATGCGCGCGCACAGGATGTTCGTGTTGTCGCCGCTGGTCACCGCGGCCAGGGCGTCGGCGTTGCGCGCGTCGGCCTGGAAGAGGACGTCGCGGTCGAAGCCCGAGCCCGTCAGGGTCTGGCCGTTGAAGCGGGTCAGGCGCCGGAAGGCGTCGCGGTTGCGGTCGATGACCACGACCGAGTTGCCCTCGTCCGAGAGCTGCATGGCCAGTTCGGACCCCACGCGGCCGCAGCCGACCACCACGATGTGCACGGCGCAATCAGACCACACCCTCGCGCAAGGGCGCAAACCTCGGGCCGTTCAGGGGGTGACTTAGTGTACGTACGGTGTCTGAGGCCGACAAGCAGTTGAGTCGCAACTCGCCGGTGTGGACGAGCCACGCCAACGTCTCGACCGTCTATCCCGAAACCCTCGGCTACCGCCTCAAGCGCATCCTGCTCGGCAAGCCCCTGGTCTCCGAGCAGTTGCACGGCGAGCGGCTGAACCGCGCGATCGCGCTCGGCGTGCTGGCGCCGGACTGCACCTCGTCCTCGGCGTACGGGACCGAGGAGATCCTGACTCAGCTCACCCCGTACATCGGTCTTGCCGCGTTCTCCCTGGTTCTGCCGATCATGTTCGTGATCCTCGGCGTGCTGTTCTTCGTCACGACGTCCTACCTCGACGTGATCAAGTACTACACGACCGCCGGCGGCGCGTACGTGGTGGCCCGCGACAACTTCGGGCCCAAGGTCGCTCAGATCGCCGCGGTGGCCCTCCTGATCGACTACATCGTCACCGTCGCCGTGCAGTGCTCGGCGGGCACCGCGGCGCTCACGAGCGCCGTGCCGTCCCTGACGCGCTGGACGGTCCAGATCACCATCGGCGTCGTGCTCATCCTCATCCTGGGCAACCTGCGCGGCATCCGCGAGGCCGGGAGCTACTTCGCCTTCCCGATGTACTTCTACGTCGTCATGCTCGGCTCGACGATCATCGTGGGCTACGTCAAGGAGATCAACGGGTCGCTGCACCACATCGCCCAGCCGGCGGCGCACCTCCTGGTCCAGGGCCACCTCGGTCACCGCGGATCGGGGCTGCTCATGGGGGTCGCCTTCCTGACGCTGCTGCGCGCCTACGCCAACGGCGGCGCGTCGCTCACCGGCCTCGAGGCAATCTCCAACGGAGTCGCGAGCTTCCGGCGTCCCGAGTCCTCCAACGCGCGAAAGACGCTCGTGACGATGTCGAGCATCCTGGCGTTCCTCCTACTCGGCACCACGCTGCTGGCCGTGTGGACCCACGCGCTGCCCTTCAAGATCGGCACGCCCACCGTGGTCAGTCAAGAAGCCCAGGCGGTCTTCGGGTACCACGGTGTCGGTCACGTGATCTTCCTGCTGGTGCAGTTGGCGACATTGTTGATCCTCTACACCGGGGGCAACACCTCCTTCAACGGGTTCCCGTTCCTCGCCAACTACGTCGCCGCCGACCGCTACCTGCCGCGCCAGCTCACCAAGCGCGGCCACCGGCTGGCCTTCTCCAACGGCATCATCGTGCTGGGCATCGTGTCGCTCCTCCTGGTGCTCGCATTCAAGGCCCAGGTGAACGGCCTCATCGCCCTCTACGCGATCGGCGTGTTCACCGGCTTCACGCTGGCCGGCGCGGGCATGGTCAAACGGCACCTGCGCGAGCGCACCGGCAAGTGGCGCTTCGGCGTCGCCATCAACGCCACGTCGGCCACGGTGACCGCGATCGTCGTGCTGATCTTCATCCTGGCGAAGTTCACCGAGGGCGCCTGGATCATCGTGCTGATCGGGCCGCTCATGTACTGGGGCCTCCTGCGCTTCCACAGCCAGTACGAGCGCGAGGTCCGGGCCTTCGAGGCCACGGCCGAGGGCGAGATCAACATCCGCACCAACCGCGTCGTCGTCTTCGTCGACCACTACGACCTGGCCACCGAGCGCGCGCTGGTCTACTGCAAGACGCTGCACGCCTACTCGATCCGCGTGGTCCACTTCGACATCGACCCCCTGGTGACCAAGCGCCTGGAGTCGCGATGGGGGGCGCCCAACACGGCCTCCTTCGGGATGAACCTGGAGGTCGCCGAGTGCGAGGACCGCCGCGTCGACCGCGCGGCCCTCGAGCTGGTCGCCGACGTCGTGCGCGACCCCGACGTGTTCTGCATGGTCATCCTGCCGCGCCGGGGCTTCTCCTCGCGTTTCCAGCGCCTGCTGCACGACCGCACGGCCGACAACATGGCCGGCGCCGTGATGCACGTCCCGCGCAGCGCGGCGACGATCATCCCGTATCGCATGGGGCGCACGCGCCTCGTGTCGGGCGAGGAGAGCGAGCGCCCGTTGAGCGACGAGGTCGTGCGCGGGGGCGTGCGCGAGGACGCCCACCTGGCGGCCGACCGCCAGCTCGCCGCGCGCTCGGCCGGGTCCGAGCCGATCGGCGGGCTGCACGAGCGCCAGCACGCCGACGTCGCCGGACGCATCCGCTCGATCACCGTCAACCACGAGGGCGGCCTGCACGAGCTGCGCTGCGTGCTCAGCGACAACTCCGGTTCGGTGACGCTGGTGTTCCAGGGGCGCACCGACGTGCCGGGCATCGAGCGCGGCACCCGGTTGCTGGTGCGCGGCACCGTGACGTCGCTGCGCCGCGAGGCCGTCATCCTCAACCCCCAGTACGAGATCGTCGCGGCGCCGCGCACCGACGAGTAGGTTGCGCCTCGGGCGAACCCAGTGGATTGGCGGGATCGCGCGCCGATGGCCGGGGGCGGGCGAGGGCCTGTCTATCTTGTTAGGCGTCCGCGGCGCGACCCGACGCCGCGACGATCGTTGAGAGGTGGTGAGAGTGGCGCGAGCGTTGGTCGTCGTGGAGTCCGTGGCCAAGGCCACTCGCATCCAGGGGATGCTCGGCCCCGACTACATCGTCAAGCCCTCGATCGGCCACGTGCGCGACCTGCCCCAGAGCGCCGCCGAGATACCGGCGTCGGTCAAGGGTGAGAAGTGGGCGCGACTGGGAATCAACGTCCACGATCACTTCAAGCCGGTCTACGTGGTCTCGTCCGATCGCAAGAAGATCGTCGCGGAGCTGAAGTCGGCGCTGAAGGAGGTCGACGAGCTGTACCTGGCGACCGACGAGGACCGCGAGGGCGAGGCCATCGCCTGGCACCTCCAGGAGGTCCTCAATCCCAAGGTCCCCGTCAAGCGCATGGTCTTTCACGAGATCACGCCCGGCGCCATCGCGCGCGCGGTCGAGGAGACCCGCGACCTGGACCTGCGACTGGTCGACGCCCAGGAGGGCCGGCGGTTCCTCGACCGCCTGGTCGGCTACGAGGTGAGCCCGGTGCTGTGGCGCGCCGTCGACAAGGCCCGATCGGCCGGGCGCGTGCAGTCGGTCGCCATCCGCCTGGTCTGCGAGCGCGAGCGCGAGCGCATGGCCTTCACCTCGGCGAACTGGTTCGACGTCACCGCGACCCTGGACGCCGCCGGGACCCCCTTTGACGCGACGCTCGACTCGCTCGACGGGACGGCGCTGGCCACCGGCAAGAACTTCGACAGCTCCGGCCGACTCGACGCCGCCGCCGGCGTCGAGCTGCTCGGCGCGGCGGCGGCCGCATCGATCGCGCGGCTCCTCGAGGGGTCGGCCCCGCGGGTCGTCGACGTGGCCTCCTCGCCGCGCACCCAGCGCCCCCAGCCGCCGTTCATGACCTCGACCCTGCAGATCGAGGCCAGCCGCAAGCTGCGCTTCGACCCCGACCGCACCATGCGCGCGGCCCAGCGGCTCTACGAGCAGGGCTGGATCACCTACATGCGCACCGACTCGACGACCCTGTCGGACGAGGCGCTGCACGCGGCGCGCGCCATGGCCCGCGAGATGTTCGGCGACGACTACGTGAGCGACGCGCCGCGGCGCTACGACCGCAAGGTGAAGAACGCGCAGGAGGCCCACGAGGCGATCCGTCCCGCGGGCGAGGCCTTCCGCTCGCTCGACGAGGCCGCCTCCCTCGCCGGCGACGAGCGCGCCATCTACGACCTCGTGTGGAAGCGCACGATCGCCAGCCAGATGGTCGACGCCCGCCTCACCCAGAACCGCGTGCGCCTGGCCGTGACGCTGAGCGGCGTCGAGGGCGCGGCCTCGCCGGTCGAGGCCGGGCTCGTGGCGACCGGGCTGCGCATCGAGTTCGCGGGGTTCCGTCGCGCCTACGTCGAGGGCACCGACGACCCCGAGGCCGAGCTGGCCGACCAGGAGCGGATCCTGCCCGCGCTGAGCGAGGGCACCACGGTGCCGGTCGCGCGCGCCGAGGCCAAGGGCCACGAGACCCAGCCGCCGGACCGCTACTCGGAGGCGACGCTGATCAAGAAGCTCGAGGACCTCGGCATCGGGCGGCCCTCGACGTACGCCTCGGTCATGAAGACCATCGACCGGCGCGGGTACGTCTGGAAGAAGGGGAAGTCCCTGGTGCCCGCCTTCCGGGCCTTCGCCGTGGTGAATCTGCTCCAGACGTACTTCTCGGACCTCGTCGACTACCAGTTCACCGCCGAGATGGAAGAGGAGCTCGACGACATCGCCCGGGGCAAGCAGGAGCTCGAGCCCTGGCTCAACCGCTTCTACTTCGGGGACCCCGCCGCGGCGACCGAGCTGGCGCGCCGGGGCCTCGAGCGCGTCACCCACGAACCCCACGACTTCGACTTCGCCGCGATCAACTCGATACCCCTGGGCGTGGCGCCCGACGGCCTCGAGGTGTCGGTGCGCTCGGGCCGCTACGGCCCCTACCTCGTGCACGGCGAGGACCGGGCCTCGATTCCCGAGGCCACCGAGCCCGACTCGCTCGGCGTCGAGCACGCCCTGGCGCTGCTCGCGGCGCCGAGCAACGACCGGCCCCTCGGGGCCGACCCCGCGACCGGCGAGACCGTCTACCTGAAGGCGGGCCGCTTCGGCCCCTACGTCCAGCTCGGCGAGATGGCCGACGCCAAGGACAAGCCGCGCACGGCGTCGCTGCTCGCCTCGATGTCGCCCGACACCCTGAGCCTGGCCGACGCGCTGGCGATCCTCGCTCTGCCGCGCGAGGTGGGCCGGCACCCGGTCGACGGCGCGCCGATCCTCGCCCAGAACGGCCGCTACGGCCCCTACCTCACGTGGGGCAAGGAGACGCGCTCGCTCGACGACGAGGACCGGATCTTCTCGATCGACGTCGACGGCGCGCTGGCGCTCCTCGCCCAGCCCAAGGCGCGCGGTCGCCGATCGACCGGCCCGCTGCGCGAGCTGGGCGTCGACCCGGTCACGTCGCTGCCCGTCGTCGTGCGCACCGGGCGCTTCGGGCCCTACGTCACCGACGGCGAGACCAACGCCACGCTGCGCGTGGGCGACGTCATCGAGACGCTGAGCCTCGACCGGGCGTGCGAGCTGCTGGCCGAGCGGCGCAACGCCGAGCCGTCGTCGCGCCCGCGCCGCGCGGGCGTCAAGAAGGCCGCCAAGGGCGCGAAGAAGAAGGTCACGAAGTCGGCGACGCGGCCGGTGAAGAAGCGCACGACGACGACGGCGACCAAGGCGACCGCGGCCAAGAAGGCGGCGCTGAGCCGCGGGGAGCGGGCCAACGCGGACCTCGTGGCCCGGGCCCCTCGCTCGGCCCTGGACTGATGGCGCGCGGACTCTTCGTCGTCTTCGAGGGGATCGACGGGTGCGGCAAGTCGACGCACGCGCGGCGCGCCGCCGCCGCTCGCGGGGCGCACCTGGCCTTCGAGCCGGGGGACTCGGCGCTCGGCGCGGACCTGCGCCGCTGGGTGCTCGACGCGGCGACGCCGATGACGCCCGCCACGGAGGCCCTCCTGATGCTGGCCGACCGCTCCTACCACGTGACGCACGTGATCGAGCCGCGGCTGGCGCAAGGCGTCAGCGTCATCTGCGACCGCTTCGCGGCGTCGACCATCGCCTTCCAGGGCTACGGCCGCGGCGTGGACCTCGACGAGCTGCGCGCCGCGACGGCGCTCGCGATCGGCGACTGTCGCCCGGACCTGACCGTGCTGATCGACGTCTCGGTGAGCGTGGCGCACGCGCGCGGGGCCCGCGACCTGGGGGACCGATTCGAAGCGTCCGACGCGGACTTCCACGAGCGCGTGCGCGCGGGCTACCTGAGCATCGCCGCGGCGGCGAGCGACTGGGTGATCGTCGACGGCGAGGGCGAGGAGGCGGCGGTCGCCGCGGCGATCGACCGCGTGCTCGACGCCTTACCCTGGCCCCATGGCTGACGTCTTCGATCGCCTGGTGGGCCAGCCCCAGGCGATCGCCGCGCTGCGCGGCCACGCCCGCGCGCCGGTGCACGCCTACCTGTTTACCGGACCGGTGGGCGCCGCCCTGAGCGACGCCGCGGTGGCCTTCGCCGCGGCGCTGCAGTGCCCGGACCGGGGGTGCGGGCACTGCGAGGCCTGCCGCCTGGTGCTGAGCGGCAACGACCCCGACGTCACCATCGTCGAGCGCGCCGGGCTCGCCTGGCGCGTAGCGGAGATCCGCGAGGCCGAGCGCGTCGGGCGCCGGCGCCCCCTGGGCGACTCGTGGCAGGTGGTCGTGCTCGAGGACGTGGACCTCACGACGACCGGGGCGACGCCGTCGGCGGCCGCGCTGCTCAAGTCCCTCGAGGAGCCGCCGGCGCGCACGATCTACCTCCTGACCACCGAGGCGTGGACGCCAGCGCTCGAGACGATCGCGTCGCGCTGCGCGATCGTGACGTTGCGCTCGATGAGCGAGGGCGACCTCGCGAGGGTCCTCGAGTCCGACGGCGTCGATCATCAGACCGCGCGTTCGGCCGCCGCCGCGGCGAACGGGAACCTTCGCCGGGCCCGGGTCCTCGTTCGCGACGTCGACCTCGCCGAGCGCGTCGAGCGCTGGTGCGCGGTGCCCGACCGGCTGAACGGGACGCCGGCGCGCGCCAGCGAGGTCGCGCGCGAGATCGTCGGGGCCCTGGACGGCGCCTCGGCGCCGCTCGTCGCGATCCAGGACGAGGAGATGGCCCGCCGCGCCGAGGAGGCCCGCTCGGTCGGCCAGCGCGCGCTCACCAACCGACGCGAGCTCGAGGCCGGCTTCAAACGCGAGCAGCGGCGCATGCGCACCGACGACCTGCGCTTCGGACTGGCGGCCCTGACCCACGTCTACCGCGCGCGCGTCCTCGATGACCTGGCCTCGTCGGGCGACGCCCGGGCGTCGGCGCGCCTCGACGCGTCGCTGCGCGCCGTCGACGCGATCGCCGAGACGAATCGGCGCCTCGCGCTCAACGTCGACGAGACCCTCCTGCTCACCGACCTGATGCTGACGCTCAGCGGGCTGGCGTGACCCGGGTCCGGCGCCGAGGCGTCAGGTAGGATTGACCCCTGCGCCTGGGTAGCTCAGTCGGTAGAGCAGCGCATTCGTAATGCGCAGGTCAAGGGTTCGAATCCCTTCCCAGGCTCCACTCCTCGCCGGCCAGGATCTCGCGCACGACCCGCGTGAAGTCCTCGCTGCGCTCCGCCCAGTCGCGGTAGGCGTCGAAGCTGGGTGCGCCCGGGGACAACAGCACCACGCCCTCGCCGTCGAGGAACGCGCGCGCCCGGGCGACCGCGTCGTCCATCGTCGTCGCGTCCACGACGTCGACGAGTGGTGCGGCGCCGCGCGCCAGCGCCGCGATGCGAGCGCCGGCGGGCCCCATCGACACCACCGCGGTGGGCGCCGAGCGCGACGCCAGGGCCTCGACCAACGGCGCGTAGTCGACACCGCGGTCGTATCCTCCCGCCACCAGCGCCACCGGCGCGTCGGAGAAGACCTCGAGCGCCGCGACGACCGGCAGGGGCGACGTGGCGAGTCCGTCGTCGACGTAGCGCACGCCGGCCCGGTCTCGGCCGACCAACGTGAGACGCCCGCGCAGGGGCGTGAACTGCGAGGCGCGAGGGAGCACCGCGGCGCGCAGGTCCTCCACCGCGACCCGCGCGACGTGCGCCGCGGCGGCGAGGCCCAGCGCGACGTTGGCGTCGTTGTGCGCGCCGATGAGGCCGAGCGCCGCGGCCAGGCCGCTGCGGTCCGCCCCGACGAAGATCACCTCGCCGCCCAGTCGCGCGCCGAGGTCGTGGAAGGTCGTGGTGTCGGGGACCATCGTGCAGTGGGGACCGGGCGCCCGGGTCAGCGACAGCTTGTCCTCGTGGTACCGGGCGAGCGTGCCGTGCCAGTCGAGGTGGTCCTCGCCGAGCGAGGTGACGACGAGCGTCGCCGGCGCCACGTCGAGGTCCACGCACTGGAAGCTCGAC
>DAIOGY010000050.1:0-8637 GCA_036745005.1 Acidimicrobiales bacterium
GACGTCTTGGTACCAGCGCGGGAAGTCGTCAGCCTGGCGGGCGAGTGCGCCGGAATCGGCCACGGTTCTCCTTATTTACGTTGGCGAATCCTACGCGACGCGTCAGGAGCCGGTGCGCCGACGGATGCGCGCGATGCGCTCGGCGGCGTGGTTCACGTCCGCGCCGCGCTCGTCGAGCAGCGCCGCGCGGTCCGCCGCGGCCTCGGCCTCGGCGGAGAGGTCACGCGCGGCCAGGCGCGCGGCGACGCCCTCGGCCCCGATGCGCTGCGCCTCCTCGACCAGGGCGGCGACCATCTCGTCCTCGGGAACGACGCGCACGATCTGACCCTGGATGAAGAGATGGCCGCGGTGCTTGCCCGCGGCGATGCCCAGGTCGGCGTGGCGCGCCTCGCCCGGGCCGTTCACCACACAGCCCATGACGGCCACCTGGATCGGGATGTCGAGCGCCTCCAGGGCCGCCTGGGCCTCGGTGGCCACCTTGATCACGTCGACCTCGGCGCGCCCGCAGCTGGGGCACGCGATGAGGTCCAGGCCCTTGCGCTCGCGCAGGCCCATGGCCTCGAGCAGCTGGCGCCCGGCCTTGGCCTCCTCCACCGGGTCGGCCGTCAGCGAGTAGCGCAGCGTGTCGCCGATGCCCTCGGCGAGCAGCGTGGCGATCCCGGCGGTGCCCTTCACCAGCCCGCCGGGCAACGGGCCCGCCTCGGTGACCCCGAGGTGTAGGGGGTGGTCGAAGGTCGCCGAGGCCAGGCGGTACGCGGCGATCATCGTGGCCACCGACGACGCCTTGACCGAGATCTTGACGTCGCTGAAGCCGACCTCGTCGAAGTAGGCGAGCTCGAGGCGCGCGGACTCCACCAGCGCCTCGGGCGTCGCGCCCCCGAAGCGCTCGTAGATCTTCGGGTGCAGGCTGCCGGCGTTGACCCCGATGCGGATCGGCACGCCACGGTCACCGGCCTCGCGCGCCACCAACTTGATCTCCTCGGGCTTGCGCAGGTTGCCCGGGTTGAGGCGCAGCCCCTGGACCCCGGCCTCGAGGGCGGCGAGCGCCATCTCGACGTGGAAGTGGATGTCGGCGACGATGGGCACGGGGCTGCGCGGCACGATCTGGGCCAGGCCCTCGGCGGCCGCAGCGTCGTTGCACGTGCAGCGCACGATGTCCGCTCCGGCGGCCGCCAGGGCGTAGACCTGCTCGAGGGTCCCGTCCACGTCGGCGGTCTTGGTCGTGGTCATGGACTGGACCGAGATCGGCGCTCCGCCACCGACCTTGACCGATCCCACCGCGATCTGGCGCGTGACGCGCCGCGGCGTCAGCAGGTCCGACGAGATGTCCACTCCCCCAGTCTGGCGCGTCGACCCGGCGCCCGTGCCCGCACGGGCGTGGTCCGCGCCGCGGTCAGTTCACGAGGATGTACGGCCCGTCGTCGGTGGCGGCCACGCCGGTGTAGGTGAACCACTGTCCGATTGCCACGCACACGCCCGACGGCTCGCACGCGACGCCGCCACCGAGATTGGAGGTCCCCACGGGCGCGGGCTGGCTCTGCCACCCGGCACCCTGGTTGGACGTCGAGAAGATGGCGGGGGCCGCCGGGGCCGCCGCCGCGGCACCCACCGCGACGCACGACGTGGACGTGTAGCACGAGACCCCCGACATGCTGAGGGCGCCGGGCAGACGCGCGAGCGCCTTCCAGGACAGGCCGCCGTTGGTGGTCACGGTCACGACGCCGGCGTGGCCCTTGGCCAGGTCGCCGATCGCGACGCAGCGCGTCGCGCTCAGACAGCTCGCCGACCCGATGGTGCCCAGGGTCGCGGGCAGGTGCCCCACCCGCCAGGTCCGTCCGGCGTTGACCGTCACCAGGCTGAGCGCGCTCGGGGCAACTTTCGCGGTGGCGAACGCCAGGCAGTCGGTCATGGTCGCACAGTCGATCGATCCCACCGACGCCACTGGCGCCGGCACGCGCTCGCGCGACCACGTCGCGCCGAAGTTGGCGGAGCGAAACATGACCGGGACCCCGGTCCGGGTTGCTCCGTCCACGAAGCACTGCGAGTACGCGACGCAGGCCACGCCGCTCAGGCTGGCCGACGGCGCGCCCACCGCTGTCCACCTCGCCCCGTAGGACGTGGTGATCAGCACGACGGCCCTCGCGGCGGCGGCCGGCGGTCCCGCGGCGCCGATCGCCATGCAGTCCGCTGAGTTCGCGCACGTGACGTGCGAGAGATTGCCCGCGTCGCTCGGCGTCGCGGCGACGTTCCACGACGACGCGTCGTCACCGCTGTAGAGGATGACCCCCGCAATGAAGCCCGCGCAGCTCGCGACGCCGCACGGATAGCCCGTCGCCACGCACGTCGCGGCGTCGCACGCGACGTCGGTGAAGGAGAGGTTGGCGGTGCCGGCCGGCGCGGCGACGCTCGCCCACGTCGCGGGCGTCGCCGCGACGACCGGCGCGGCGCCCCACGACGAGGTCGCGACCGCACACACGACGAGGCCCATCGCGACCAGCGCCGTCGCCACGCCGCCGCCACGCGCCCCGCCCGGAGAGTTCACACCGACCCCTTGAATGAGGGTTCCCGGCACAGTCCTACCACCACCGATGATCCGCGTCTCCGGCCGGCGCGGTGCGACGCCCTACTGAAACTGGTTGGCGATCGGGTGGGCGATGTCGAGGAAGAGCGTCATGGCGAAGAGCACGAGCAGGATCGTCATGAAGCCGTAGGCCAGCGGGACCATCTTGTTGACGTCGGCGTGGTAGCGCCGCCCGCGGCGGCTGCGCAGACGCTCGTACGTGGCCACCGCCACGTGGCCCCCGTCGAGGGGCAGCATCGGCAGGATGTTGAGCAGGCCCACGAAGACGTTCACCACGACCAGGATGTCGAGCAGGTTGACGACCCCGGCCCGGGCCCCCTCCACCGAGAGGCGCACCACGCCCACGATCGACACCGGGCGGGTCAGCTGCACGGTCGGGTTGTTGGCGAGCTTGGGCGTCGTCACCTGGCGGAACAGGCTCTGGAACTCCGAGGGCGAGAACACGTGCACCAGCGAGTGGACGGCCGCCGCGGCCAGCGACCCGACCCGCGCGAAGGACGCCGGGATCGCGCCCAGCAGCGACGAGTGCACGAACTGGGACTCGAGCTCGATGCCGATGAAGCCCTGGGCCGACTTGCCGGTGGCCACCGGCGCGCCGTGGTCGGTGAGCGTGCGCCCGTCGACCGGGGTGGCGTGCAAGGTGAGGCGACGCCCGTCGCGCTCGACCACGATCGTCACGCGACGACCGGCGTTGTCGTGGATCGTGTTGATGAGCGTGTTGGACGACGTCACCGAGCGACCGTCGACCGTCAGGACGCGGTCGCCGACGTGCAGACCGGCCAGCTGGGCCGCGTTGAGGGCGTGGCCGTCCCAGTGCGTGAATCCGGCGACCCCCTGGTGGCTGGCCGAGGGAAGCCCGAAGAACGACAGCGAGGCCCAGGCCAACGCCACGGCCATCACGCCGTGCATCAACGAGCCGGCGGAGGCGAACAGGACCTTGCGCGGGTAGGTCGCCTCGCGGTAGGTGCGCGCCTCGTCGGCCGGTTCGACCGTCTCGGTCCAGGTCATCCCGGGCACCTTGACGTAGCCCCCGGCCAGGATGGCGCGCACGCCGTAGCGCGTCTCGCCGCGCGTCGTCGCCCACACGACGGGGCCGAAGCCCGCGAAAAAGTCGGTGACCTTCATGCCCGCGCGCTTGGCCGTGATGAAGTGGCCGAACTCGTGCACGACGACCATCGCGATGATCGCGAAGACCACGACGGGCAGCGCCCAGCCGCCCCACCAGGCGAGCAGCGCGGTCACCGCGACGACGCCCACCAGGAGTTTGACCAGGTTGAGCCGGTTGGACGGGGAGGCAGCCATGACCGTGGCACAAGCCTACCGGACTACCTGTTGACGAGGTCCCTCGCCCGGCGCCGCGCGCTGGCGTCGTTGGCCGTCAGACTCTCCATCGTTGTCAACGGATCGTCAACGTACGCGTCCATCACCGTCGCGACGAGCGGCACGATGTCGCTCCACGCCAGCCGGTCGGCGAGGAACGCCTCGACGGCCACCTCGTTGGCCGCGTTGAGCCACGCCGGCGTCGCGCCGCCGCGGCGCGCCGCGGCGTAGGCCAGGCGCGGCGCCGGGAACGCGTCGAGGTCGGGCGGCTCGAAGGTGAGCTGCGTCGCCGCGGTGAAGTCCATCGCGCCCCACCCGTGGGACAGGCGCTCGGGCAGCCCGAGGCAGTACGCGATGGGCAGTCGCATGTCGGGCCGCGAGAGCTGGGCCAGCACCGATCCGTCCACGTACTCGACCATCGAGTGGACGATCGACTGGGGGTGCACGACGATGTCGACGCGGTCGACCTCGACGCCGAAGATCGCGGACGCCTCGAGGACCTCGAGACCCTTGTTCATCAGGGTGGAGGAGTCGATGGTGATCTTGGGTCCCATCGACCAGGTGGGGTGGGCCAGGGCGTCCGCCTTGGTCACGGTCGCCAGGCGCTCGCGCGACCAGCCCCGGAACGGCCCGCCCGACGCGGTGAGCAGCAACCGCGCGACGTCCGGGTGGCCCGGCTCGTTGCGTGAGCCGGCCAGGCATTGGTGGATCGCGCAGTGTTCGGAGTCCACCGGCAGCAGCGTCGCGCCGGGCGTGTGGCGCACCTGCTCCACCAGCGGCGCCGCGGCGATGAGCGACTCCTTGTTGGCGAGCGCCAGGCGCCGACCGGCCCCGAGGGCGGCCAGCGTGACGGGCAGGCCCGCGAACCCCATCACCGCGTTGACCACGATGTCGGCGTCGCGCGCCAGGTCGGCCAGGCCCTCGGGGCCGGCCACCACGTCGACGCGACGAGCGAGCACGCCCCGCAGCCGATCGCGATCCGCCTCGTCGGCGACACCGACGCGCTCGACGTCGAACTCCTCGGCGATCGCCGCCAGCTCCTCGACGCGGTGGGCGGCCGACACGGCGACCAGCGTGAACAGCTCGTGCTCGCGGCGCAGCACCTCGAGGGTCTGGGTGCCGATCGATCCGGTGGCGCCGAGCAGGGCCACCCGCCGGCGGGTCTCGCCCACCGCTAGCCCAGCTTGATGACGTGCAGCAGGTAGAAGGTCGTGGGCAGCGCGAAGAGCAACCCGTCGATCCGATCGAGCAGTCCGCCGTGGCCCGGCAGCAACCGGCCCAGGTCCTTGAGGCCGAGCGTGCGCTTCACCATCGACTCGAAGAGGTCGCCGAGGGGCACCACCACGCAGATCGCCGCGGCGACCTCGAGCCCCGAGCGGTGACCCCACGGGCTCATCAGGGGCAGCAGCGCCACCCCGACGAGCAGGGTGACCACGGTCCCGCCCACGGTGCCGCCGATCGTCTTGTTGGGCGAGAGCGCCGAGTTGAGCGGGCGGCGCCCGAGGGCCCGGCCGACGAAGAGCGCCCCGGTGTCGTTGGCCACGGTGAGCGCGATGGCGCCGAAGAGGAAGGCCAGGCCGTGACGGTGCGCGAAGGAGTGCGGAGAGACCAGCAGCAGCGCGTACGAGCCCAGCACGCCGATCCACACGTAGACGAAGATCGTCGCGCCGATCCCGTCCAGGACGTCGATCTTCTGCTCGGCGGTCAGGTACCACACGAAGCCGAAGATCACGAGCAGCGCGGTCACCGCGCCGACCGAGCCGCTTCCCTTGTTGTAGACCGCGACGCCCAGGGTGAGGACCGCGACCACCCCGAGCACGGTCGCCGGGTGCGCCCCCACCTGTCGGAAGCCGGCGTAGGCCTCCAGGGCCGCCAGGGCCAGGGCCACGAGGACCAGGGTCGCGACCGCCACGGTGCCGGCGAGGAACACCCCGATCACCACGAGGGCCAGCAGCACCCCGGTCATGGTGGCCAGCGACACCGACGACGACTGGCGCTGTCGGACCGCGCGCCCGGCCAGCGGGTTGGCCGCGGGACGCCGGGTGCGCGCGGGGCGAACCGGCGAGGGGCGCGGCGCCTCCTCGGCGACCGCGTCGACCTCGGTCGCGTCGAGGGAGAACTCCCAGGGCCGCGCGTCGGTCTCCCCGCGCTCGCCGGCCAGGATCGACGCGTCGAACTGGTCCTCGTGCGCGACCCAGTCGGCCTCGCCCTCGCGCCAGGCGGGCGCGGGTATCGCGGCCCACGGGTCGTCGCTCTGGGCCGACTCGCGGGCCACCACGATGGGCACCTGGCCGGTCGGCGCGTCCGTCCAGTGCGGCAGCAGCGTGTCCTGGTCGATCTCGGGCGTCTCGTCGACGAGGTCGGCCGCCACGTCGGCGCCGGTGATGGTGACGCGCGAGTCGGTGCCGCTCACGACGGGCAGCTCGCCGGTCGGCTCTTCGGGGTCGTCGTCGTCAAACCTCAAGAAGTTCCTGCTCCTTGTGCGCGAGGAGCGCGTCGACCGCGGCCACCTCATCCTGCGTGAGCTTGTCGAGGGTCTTCTCGAGCCGCTCGACCTCGTCGGTCGAGAGGCTCTTCTCCTTCTCCAAGTTCTCGAGCTCCTGGCGCGCGTGGCGCCGAATCGCGCGCAGGGCGACCTTGCCCTCCTCGGCCTTGGTGCGCACGACCTTGACGAAGTCCTTGCGGCGCTCCTCGGTCAGGGACGGGAAGCTCAGGCGGATCACGTGGCCGTCGTTGGAGGGGCTGAGCCCGAGGTCGGCCGTCTGGATCGCCTTCTCGATCGCGGCCATCGATCCCTTGTCGAACGGCGACACGACGAGCAGGCGGGGCTCGGGCACCGAGAAGTTGGCCAGCTGGCGCAGCGGCGTCTCGGTGCCGTAGTAGTCGATCAGCAACCCCTCGACGAGGGCCGACGAGGCCCGGCCGGTGCGCACCGTGGCGAACTCGTTCTTGACGTGCTCGAGCGCGTGGGACATCTTGTCGCGTGCCTCATCCATCACGAGGTCGACGAGTTCGTTATCCATTACCTGACCAGCGTACCGACGGCGACACCGTCGAGGGCGCGACCGAGGTTTCCCTCGGCCATCAGGTCGAAGACCCTCAACGGCAGCTTGTTGTCCTTGCAGAAGGTGATCGCGGTCATGTCCATCACTCGCAGGTCGCGCGCGATCACCTCGTCGAAGGAGATCTCCTCGAACTTGGTGGCGGCCTCGTTGACCCGCGGGTCCTCGTCGTAGACGCCGTCGACGCCGCCGTGGGTGCCCTTGAGCACGATGTCGGCCTCGATCTCGGCGGCGCGCTGGGCGGCGGGCGTGTCGGTCGTGAAGTACGGGTTGCCCATGCCGGCCGCGAAGATCACGACGCGACCCTTCTCGAGGTGCCGCACCGCGCGCCGACGGATGTAGGGCTCGGCGACCTGGTCCATGCCGATCGCCGACATCACGCGCGTCGCCCGGCCGTGGCTCTCGATGGCGTCCTGGAGGGCCAGCGCGTTGATCACCGTGCCGAGCATCCCCATCAGGTCGCTGTTGGCCCGGTTCATCCCGGCCATCGCGCCGGTGGCGCCACGCCAGATGTTGCCCCCACCGACCACGACGGCCAGTTCGAGCCCGCCGCGCTCCATGGCCTGGGCGATCTCGCGGGCCAGGAAGTCGACGGTCGTCGCGTCGATCGTCTCGTCGCTCGCGGCGGAGGCCAGGGCCTCGCCCGAGAGCTTGAGCACGACCCGGCGCACCCGGGCTAGACCCCGACCACCACGAGGGCGTAGGCCACGATGCTCGCCGCACCGAGGAACTGGGCGATGGTCTGCTTGTCGTCCTTCACGTAGGGCTGCTCGAGCAGGACGCGCTCCTTGAACCAGCCGTTGAGCCGGCCCTCGATGATCTTGGGCAGCACCGCCTCGGGCTTGCCCTCGTTGCGCGAGATCTCCTCGACGGTCGCACGCTCGGCGGCGACGTCGACCTCGGGCACGTCCTCGCGCCGCAAGTAGATAGGACGCTCCGATGCGATGTGGACCGCGACGTCGTGGGCGACCTCGGCGCTCGATCCGCGCACCACCACGGCGACGCCGATGACGCCGCGCCCAGACTGCTGGTGGACGTACGTCTCGACGACCTCGCCCTCGCCGGCCTGGAGGCGCACGACCCGACCGATCGAGATGTTCTCCTTCAACGTCGTGAGCAGGGACTCGACGCGGTCGGCGAATGCGCCGACTGCGTCCTCGCCCTCGGCCGCGACCTTCGCCGCGATCTCGTCGACCAACGACACGAACTCTTCGGACTTGGCTACGAAGTCGGTCTCGCAGCGCATCTCGACGATCGCCGCGGCGTTTCCGTCGCGCACCGCGGCCACGGCACCCTCGCCGGCCTCGCGCCCCGCGCGCTTGGCGGCCGACGCCAGTCCCTGGACCCGCAGCCACTTGGTCGCCGCGGCCATGTCGCCGCCGTTGGCCTCGAGCGCCTTCTTCGCGTCCATCATGCCCACGCCAGTGGCCTGGCGCAACGCCTGCACGTCCTTCGCGGTGATCGCCACCTTCACTACTCCTTGATTCGGTACGAAACTACGCCGTCGCCGCGGCGGCGGGCTCGACGACGACGGCCGGCTTGTTCTGGCGGATGTAGCGGCCCTCGGCCACGGCGTCGGCCACCAGGCGGCACAGCAGGGCGCCGGCGCGGATGGCGTCGTCGTTGCCCGGGATGACGAAATCGATCACGTCGGGGTCGCAGTTGGTGTCGACG
>DAIOGY010000051.1:0-8601 GCA_036745005.1 Acidimicrobiales bacterium
TCGGGGAGGTGGAGGCAGTATTCGATTGGGTTGACCTTGGACCCACCGACGCGCGTCTCCGGGCCATCGACCTGCAGTTCCACGATCTGCGTCCCGAACGCTCCCTGGCCCGGCGCGTGGGCCTCGTCGAGCTGGTGAGCGCGCAGGCCGTTCGTGAAGCGGTTCACAAACCGCCGCGCACGACGCGGGCCTACTTTCGCGGCGAGTGCGTCGCGCGCTATCCCGAGCAGATCGTCGCCGCCAACTGGGACTCGGTGGTCTTTGACCTCGGCGAGGGACCGTTGCAGCGCGTCCCGATGATGGACCCGTTGCGGGGTACCGCGGAACTCACCGAAGAGTTGCTAGAAACGAGTCAGACGGCCGACGACCTTCTCGCCGCTCTGGACAGGTAGACAAGAAGTATGGGTGAACAAGAGCGAATTCAAAAGCAGCGCGCCGAGCGGTCCAAGCCGGTCGCCGCGGACGTGTCGGTCGACGCCACCAAGGGCGAGCAGCTCAAGGCCGACCTGGACGAGCTCTTGGACGAGATCGACGAGGTCCTCGAGGAGAACGCGGAGGAGTTCGTTCGCAACTACGTCCAAAAGGGCGGCCAGTAGGAATGGGGTTACCGCTCTACGGCCCTGGGGATGACCCCGGGCCGTCCTTCTTTCGCTACGCCGAGGACGCGGGGCTGACCTCCCTGGCGGGGGAGGGCGCCGCCCTGTCGGCCCACGCCACCACGGTCGTGGCGGTGCGCTACGTCGGCGGAGTCGTCATGGTCGGGGACCGCCAGGCGACCGGCAGCTACATCGCCAGCCGGGACGTGCGCAAGATCGAGGCCGCCGACGCCTTCACGGCGATCGCCATCTCGGGCACGGCCGCGCGCGGCGTCGAGTTCATCCGCATGGCCCAGCTCTCCTTCGAGCACTACGAGAAGATGACCGACGCCCGCCTGAGCCTCGAGGGCAAGGCCAACTACCTCTCGCCGATCATCCAGCGCAACAACCTCTCCTCGCCGCTCGTCGTCCTGCCCCTGCTCGCCGGGTGGGACCCGAACTATCAGGTCGGGCGCATCTTCGAGTACGACGGCGCCGGGGGCTGCTACGAGCGACTCGACTTCGCGACCATCGGATCGGGCTCGCCCTTCGCCGACAACACGTTGCGCCTGGGCTTCCGCGACGACCTCGACCTGGCCGCCGCGCTCGACCTCGCCGCGCTGGCCCTCTACGAGGCCGGCGACAACGACCCGTCGACCGGCGGCCCGGACTTCGTGCGCAACCTCTACCCCATGATGGTGACTCTCAACGTGGACGGGTTCCGCGAGCTGGACAACGATGACGTGGCCGCGCGCTTCCGCGCGATTAACGAGCGGCGCACCGAGACCGGCGGACGCGCCGGGGGGACCTTGCGGTGAGCAACTTCTTCTACGTGTCGCCCGAGCAGTTGATCAAGGACCGCGCGGAGTTCGCCCAGAAGGGCATCGCGCGCGGCCGCTCGATCGTCTCGGCCATCTACGACGTCGGCGTCGTGATGGTGGCCGAGAACCCCTCGGCGTCGCTCAACAAGATCTCCGAGGTCTACGACCGCATCGCCTTCGCCGGCGTGGGCAAGTACAACGAGTTCGACCGGCTCCGCGAGGCCGGCATCCGCTGGGCCGACGGCACGGGCTTCACCTACTCGCGCGAGGACGTCGACGCCCGGGCGCTCGCCAACTACTACGCCCAGCACGTCGGCGACATGTTCACCGAGGGTCCCAAGCCCCTGGAGATCGAGATACTCGTCGCCCAGCTCGGCGGGCCGCTGCGCCCCACCAAGCTCTATCGCATCGCCTACGAGGGGACCATCTCGGACGAGCCGCGTTTCGCGGTCCTGGGCGGGGACGCCGAGACGATCAAGTCACGCTTCGCCGCCTCCGAGGACACCCTGGAGCCGTTGGCCCTCACGCTGCGCAACGCCGTGGCGGCCCTGGCGGGGCCGGATCGCACGTTGCCCACGACCGACCTCGAGGTCGGCATCCTCGAGGACCGCGGGAGCCGGCGCACGTTCCGGCGCCTGAGCGACGACGAGGTCAGCGAGCTGCGCGGGTGAGACGCGTCCGGACACCGCGATGCTGAGGCGCATCTACGGGATCGAGACGGAGTACGGCATCACCTTCTCGCTGCGCGGCCAGCGCCGGCTGAGTCCCGACGAGGTGTCGCGCTTCCTCTTCCGCAAGGTCGTGGCGTGGGGACGATCGAGCAACGTCTTCTTGGAGAACGGCAGCCGCCTCTACCTCGACGTGGGCAGCCACCCCGAGTACGCCACCGCCGAGTGCGACACGCTGGCCGACCTGGTCGCCCAGGACAAGGCCGGCGAGGCGATCCTGCGCGAGCTCGTCACCTACGCCCAGGGCCAGCTGGCCGACGAGGGCATCCGCGGCGACATCTACCTGTTCAAGAACAACACCGACTCGTCGGGCAACTCGTACGGCTGCCACGAGAACTACTGCATCGAGCGCATCGACGACCTCAACCGGCTCGAGCAGGTCTTCATCCCGTACCTCATCAGCCGACAGATTTTCACCGGCGCCGGCAAGGTGGTGACGAACGCGCGCGGCACCACGTACTCGATGAGCCAGCGCGCCGAACACATCTGGGAGTCGATCTCGTCGGCCACCACGCGCAGCCGTCCCATCATCAACACCCGCGACGAGCCCCACGCCGACCCCGAGCGCTACCGGCGCCTGCACGTGATCGTCGGCGACTCGAACATGTCCGAGTTCGCCACCTTCCTCAAGGTGGGCACCGCCTCGGTGATCCTCGCCATGATCGAGGACCGCAACACGGTCCTGCGCGACTACAACATGGCCTCGCCGATCAACGCCCTGCGCGACATCTCCTACGACCTGTGGAGCAAGGAGCCGGTGCGACTGAGCAGCGGGCGCGACATGACCGCGCTGGAGATCCAAGAGGACCTGTGCGAGCGCGCCGAGCTCTTCAGCCAGTCCCACCACCTGCCGCCCGACCAGGTGCGCGCGGTGCGACTCTGGCGCGAGGTGATCGAGCAGTACCGCGCGGACCCCATGCTCCTCGCCGATCGCGTCGACTGGATCACCAAGCTCCAGATCATCGAGCGCGAGCGCGAGCGCTCGGGCGTCGCGCTGTCCGACCCGAAGATCGCGCTCATCGACCTGCTGTACCACGACACCAACTACGACCGCGGGCTCTTCTATCGCCACCAGTCACGCGGCCGCGTCCGGCGCGTCGTCACCGACGAGGACATCAGTCGCGCGGCCCAGACGCCGCCCCCGACGACCCGCGCCCACATGCGCGGCACGTTCATCCGGGCCGCGAAGCAGTGGCGGCGCGACTACACGGTCGACTGGGTGCACTTGAAGTTGAACGACGAGATGCAGCGAACGGTCCTGCTCAAAGATCCCTTCAAGAGCAACGACGAGCGGTTCCAGAAGCTCCTGGTGTCACTCGAGCGCCACGAACGCCGCGACTAACCTGTCGAAGTGACTGACGACGCCCCCCCGACTGAGGCGACCGACGCCGCGCCCGCGACCGATCTGAACGGCTCGACACCGCCGGGAGACGCCCCCCAGCCGGCCGAGGACGGCGTCGCGACGCCCCCCGAGCCGCGCCGGGCTCGGCGCCGGCGCCGCCTCGTCCTCGAGTGGACCTTCATCATCGTCTTGGCCGTCGCGGTCTCGTTCATCATGCGCACCTACGTGGTGCAGACCTTCTTCATCCCGTCGGCGTCGATGCAGCCCACGCTCCAGGTCGGCGACCGGATCCTCGTGTCCAAGCTGAGCGTCGACTTCGGGACCATCCACCGCGGGGACATCGTCGTCTTCAAGGCCCCGCCGGCCGAGCACTGCGGTGACGCGGTCAGCGACCTCGTCAAGCGGGTCATCGGGCTGCCCGGTGACCACCTGACGTCGCGCGGGAACACCATCTACGTCAACGGCAAGAGGCTGGACGAGACCTGGTCGCACATCGAGCCGCTGTCGACGCCCATCGGCCACGTGACCGTGCCGGCGAACTCGTACTTCGTGATGGGCGACAACCACCCGAACTCGTGCGACAGCCGCTTCTGGGGGAGCGTCCCGCGCAAGGACCTCATCGGCAAGGTCTTCTTCCGCATCTGGCCCCCGTCACGAATCGGCTTCCTCTAGGGGGCCTTCGAGTCCGTCGTCCTACAATGAGGCGATGTTCAGTCTGAGTCCGGTCAAGATCCTGATCATCGTGGCCGTCGTACTGATCCTGCTCGGACCGGACAAGCTGCCCGAGGTCGCCCACCGCCTCGGCACCGCGTGGCGCTCCCTCAAGCGCCTCCAGGAGCGCGTCGAAGCCGAGGTTCGCGAGGTCATGCCCGACCTGCCCAGCTCGAGCGAGATCGCCCGCATCGCTCGCAGCCCCGTGAACCTGCTCAACCAGCTCGCCGACCGGGCCGACGCGCGCGACGAGATCGACGCCGACGCGCCCGATGCGCCGGTCGAGCCGGTGCCCGACCCGCCACCGACCGACTGGACCGCCCCGGCGCCACCGCGGCCCGTCGTGCGCCCCGTCGAGGGTTCCTCGCCTCCCGACCCGTCCCTCAACTAGCCGATGCGCAAGTTCCGACAGGCGGCGTCCGGCATGACGCTGGGCGAGCACCTGGCCGAGGCCCGGCACCGCTTCATCGTGGCGACGTCGGCGGTGATCGTGCTCGGCGTCGCGGCCTTCATCGTCTACCCGCACATCTTGACCTTGCTGCGCGCTCCCTACTGCCACGCGACGCCGCGCCACTGCAAGTTCATCGTGACCAACCCGCTCGACGGGCTCACCCTGCGGATCAAGATCGGCTTCTTCGGCGGGGCGCTCCTGGCCTCGCCGATCATCTTCTGGCAGGTGTGGCGCTTCGTCACCCCCGGGCTCAAGGCCAACGAGCGCCGCTACGCCATCCCCTTCGTGGCCGCGTCGGTCCTGTTCTTCGCCGGGGGAGTGGTGCTGGCGTACTTCAGCTTCGGGCACGCCCTGCACTTCCTGCAGTCGATCGGCGGCAACTCCCTCGTCGCGTTCTACAACCCGAACCAGTACCTCAGCCTGTTCCTGCTGATGATGTTCGTCTTCGGGGTCACCTTCGAGTTCCCGGTGGTCCTGGTCGCGCTGGAGCTCGCCCACGTGGTCTCGCCGCGCCAGCTGCTCAAGTCGTGGCGCTACGCGCTGATCGCGATCACCATCGCGGCGGCGATGTTCACCCCCAGCGGGGACCCGCTGTCGATGATGGCCCTCGCGCTGCCGCTCACCGGCTTCTACTTCATCGCCATCGGCGTCGGCAAGCTGCTCGGCCGGTGAGCTCGGACGGCGTCCGGCGTCGCTTCGTCGAGGGCCTGGGCTTCGCGCCCGATGACTTCCAGGTCGCCGCGCTCGACGCGTTCGACGAGGGAGTCAACGTCCTGGTCAGCGCGCCCACCGGGTCGGGCAAGACGCTCGTCGCCAACTACGCGATCACCCGCACGCTGGACGCGGGGACCCGCGCGTTCTACACCACGCCGCTCAAGGCGCTGTCGAACCAGAAGTACCACGAGCTCGGGCGCCTCTTCGGCGCCTCGCGCGTCGGCCTGCTGACGGGCGACACGTCGCTCAACCGCTCCGCCGACGTCATCGTCATGACCACCGAGGTCCTGCGCAACATGCTCCTGACCGACTCGGACCAGGTGCGCTCACTCGGCCTGGTCGTCCTCGACGAGGTCCACTACCTCCAGGACCCGTTCCGCGGGGGGGTGTGGGAGGAGGTCCTCATCCTCACCCCGTCCGCGGTGCGATTCGTGGCCCTGTCAGCGACGATCGGCAACGCCCCGTTCCTCGGCGACTGGCTGCGCCAGGTGCGCGGGCCCACGTCGGTGATCGTCGAGGACGAGCGCCCGATCACGCTGCACGACCACGTGGCGCTGGTGCGCCGCGGCCAGACCGACGCCGAGATCATGGACCTGCTCGACGGGACGCGCCTGTCCGACGACGCGCGCCGCGTCGACCACGTCATGCGCTCGACCCGCCAGTTCCGTCCCGGCCCGAAGTGGCGCGGACCCAAGTCCGGCGCGCCGCCGCCGCCCTTTCGCTCGCCGCGACGCAGCGAGTTGCTGCGCGCGCTGGAGCGCGAGGACCTGTTGCCGGTCATCGTCTTCATCTTCTCGCGGGCCGCCTGCGAGGACGCCGTCCACCAGTGCCGGCGCGACGGGCTCGGCTTCACCAACGCCGAGCAGCGCCGCGAGATCGAGGCCGTCGCCGAGTCGCGCCTGGGCGGCTTTCGCGACGACGACCTGGCGGCCCTGGAGTACGCGCAGTTCCTCGAGGCGCTGCGCCGCGGCCTGGCGCCGCACCACGCGGGGATGGTGCCGGCCTTCCGCGAGATCGTCGAGGCGTGCTTCGAGCGCAACCTGCTCGGGGTGGTCTTCGCGACCGAGACCCTGGCCCTCGGAGTGAACATGCCGGCGCGCTCGGTGGCCCTGGAGCGCTTCACCAAGTACTCCGACGCCGGCCGCCAGTCGCTCACCAGCGCCGAGTTCGCCCAGATGACCGGGCGCGCGGGACGCCGGGGCCTCGACGACGAGGGGCACGCGGTCGTCTGCTTCGCCAGCGACCTGTCGCTCATCGACGTCGGACGCGTCGCCACGGCCCCGCCGTCGGACCTGCACTCCTCGTTCCGGCCGACCTACAACCTGACCGCCAACCTGATCAACCACTTCGACTTCGACACGGCGGTCGACGTCGTGCGACGCTCCTTCGCCCAGTTCGAGGCGGACCGGCGTCGGGCGGGCTCGCGCCGGCCCCTCAGCGACCAGATGGTCGCGCGCCACCGCGTCCTCGAAGAGCTGGGCTACGCCCGCGGCTGGACGCTGAGCGCCCCGGGCCAGGTGCTGCGCTCGATCTACCACGAGTGCGACCTGCTCATCGCCGAGTCGCTCGCCGAAGGCGTCTTCGACGACCTCGACCCCGAGGCCCTCGCCGGGGTCCTGTCGACCTTCACCTACGAGGCCAAGCGCGCCGGCCGCTCGGCCCACGCGGCCACCCACGTGACGACCAAGAAGCGCCGGTCGATCAACGACCGCCTCGGCCCACAGCGCCGCGACACGATGGACGACCGGCTGCGCGAGATCACCACCCTGGCGGTCACGACGCGCGAGGTCGAGGAGCGCTACCAGGTGCCCCACGCCAAGGAGCCCGACGGCCGCTTCGCCACCGTCATCGCCGCCTGGGCCCGGGGGGCGCACCTGGCCACCGTGCTCGACCTGGCCGACGTGGAGGTCGGTCTGACCTCGCCGGGGGACTTCGTGCGCCAAGCCAAGCAGGTGGGCGACCTGTGCGAGCAGCTGGCGCGCCTGAGCGAGCGCGGCGACGTGGCCGCGGCGGCGTCGGCCGCCCGCGACATGGTGCTGCGCAGCGTGGTCGTCGCCGGCACCGGCGTCCACCCCCTCCCGGAGAACTCGCCCTAGTCTCGTAAACCCATGCACCCCTACGTCGTCGAGGAGTTCTCCGTCGAGGAGACGACGATCCTGCGGCGCTACTTCACCAACCTGGAGGGCCCGGTCTTCGCCCTGGTGAACCTGCCCGAGGTGGTCAAGGGCGCGCTGTTCGCGCGCTACTCGCGTTCGTCCAAGAGCCTGCGCCGCCTGTTCCTCGACGAGTTCGTCGGCGACCTGGACCTCACCGGGGACTCCTCGGTCGACGCGACCATCGGCCTGGACCGCGCGGCCGAGCTCTACCAGCGGATCTTCTTCGAGTACGGGGACGACTCGGTGGCCCAGCTGGGCGGCGTGCACCTGGCCTGCGAGCAGGCGAGCAACGTGCTGACCAAGGTGCTCGAGCGCGGGCGCCTCATGAGCTACCTCGAGCAGTCGACGCGCTACCTGGGCTACGACCGGCGCCTGCCCAACGGGCTGTTCCGCTACTACCGGGACCCGGCGATCCTGGAGTCGCGGCGCGGGGCCCGCTTCGTCGGCGAGATGGACCGCATGTTCGACACCTACGGGGCGCTGCTGGGCGAGCTCACCGCGTGGCTGACCGCGCGCTTCCCCCAGACCCCCGACGACACCGACTTCGTCTACCGACAGGCCATCCGGGCCAAGGCCCTGGACGCCACGCGCGGCCTCCTGCCGGCGAGCGCCATCTCCAACCTGGGCATCTACGCGTCGGGCCAGGCCTACGAGGCGCTGCTGCTGCGCATGCGCGCCAATCCGCTGCCCGAGGTCCGCGAGTACGCCCAGATGATGATGACCGAGCTCATGAAGGTGATCCCGTCGTTCCTCAAGCGCGTCGAGATCGCCGAGCGCGGGGGGGCCTGGTCCGCGTACCTGGCCCAGACCCGCGGCGCCACGCGCGACCTGGTGCGCTCGACCTGGCGCGACGCCGACGCGCCGGTTCCCGCCGAGTCGGTGCGCCTGGTGGCCTTCGACCCCCAGGGCGAGCACCGCGTCGCCGAGGCCATCGTCTTCGCCAACTCCGCGATGCCCGACGCCGAGATCGTGCGGCGCGTGGCCGCGATGAACGAGCTCGAGCGCGCCCACCTCATCACCACCTACGTCGGGCGGCGACTCAACCGCCGGCACCGCCCGGGCCGGGCCTTCGAGCGCACCGACTACCGCTTCGAGCTGGTCAC
>DAIOGY010000052.1:0-2307 GCA_036745005.1 Acidimicrobiales bacterium
GAGAACATCGCGACCTTGTCGCTGAAGTAGTACTGGCTGAACAGGAGCCCGGCGCCGATCACGATCACGATCCCGAACGACACCCCGGCCTTCAGCAGGGCGAACACGATGATCGCGTAGAGCAGAACCAGCGCGAGGCCCGTGATGAACATCCGGGTGTCGAGTCCGCGGTCCTTCTCGAACTTGGTCTTCGCCACGGTCAGGCTCCCGCCTCGCCGGTCTCGGCCGATGTCTCGTCGGCGGGGGCCGCGGCGCCGCCACTGGCCAAGGATCCGCCGCCGCCCGAGCTCAGCTCGGCCTTCATCGCGGCCAGCTGGGCGTCGACGTTGGCCGATCCGCCAGCCTGGTCGAGCTGCGCCTGGATGTCGTCGCGGTTCGACGTGAGATCGGTCAGCGCTCCCGAGGCGAGCAGCTCATCGAGGGCACCGCTGCGCGCCTGCATCTGGGCGACCTTGTCCTGGGCGCGCTGCATGGCGGCGCCCGAGTCGGCCATCGAGGTCGAGATTCCGCTGACCGCCTCGTCGACGTGGGCCGTGGCCTCGGCCGCGGTGTAGGTCGCCTTGATCGTCTCCTTCTTCGTGCGGAAGGCCTCGACCTCGGTCTGGAGCTTCTGGGCGGTGTCCTCGAGCTTGGTCTCCTGCTCGACGATCGACGCGTGCTGGGTGTCGAGGTCCTTGAGCTGACCGGCGATCGCCTCGCGTCGCGTGAGCGCCTCGCGGGCCAGGGGCTCGTTGCCCTGGGCCAGTGCCGCCTTGGCCTGGTCGGCCAGCTTGTCGCCCTGGCCCTTGAGCTGCTCGGCCTGGATCTCGACGCGCTTGCGCGCGGTCGCCACGTCAGCCACCGCGCGGCGCACCTTGGTCAGGTTCTCGAGCTGCTGCTCGTAGGAAAGGTCCAGCATCTCGCGCGGGTCCTCGGCCTTGTCGAGGGCCGCGTTGGCCTTCGCCTGCCCGAGAGTCTTGACTCGCTTCCACACGCCCATGGTGTTTCTCCTTCGTTCCGGGTCCAGACTAGGTGGTGGCACGTGGCGAGCGCCCTCGCGAGGGTAAGGAGTTCGTGAGAGTCAGTTCCTCGGCAGCGTCCGGTCCTGGGCCCGGGCTTGGGCGGCGAGCTCCTGGCGGTACTCCTCGAGTCCGTCGGCGAGGGCGCCGTCGCTGGTGCCCAAGATGCGCGCGGCCAACAGCGCCGCGTTCGTCGCGCCGTTGATCGCGACCGTCGCGACCGGCACCCCGCGGGGCATCTGGACCATCGAGAGCAGCGAGTCCATGCCGTCGAGGCGAGCCAGGGCGATGGGCACGCCGATCACGGGCAGGGTGGTCACGGCCGCGAGCACCCCGGCGAGGTGGGCGGCGCCCCCGGCCGCGGCGATGATCACGCGCAGCCCCCGCTCGCGCGCGTCGCGCCCGTAGGCGAACGCATCCTCGGGGGTCCGGTGGGCCGAGATGACGTGGACCTCGTAGCCGATCGCGAATCGGTCGAGGATCACCTCGGCGTCGGCCATCACCTCGTGGTCCGACGAGCTGCCCATCACAATGCCGACCACCGGTTCCACCGCGCCTCCTCCGTGGGCCGTCGACGACGCCACCCCGCCATGGTGTCACGTGCCCGCGCGCCGCGTCGAGGTTCAGGCCCCTCGTCGCCGGACACTAACCTGGTCCTCCGGAAGGAGTCCCGATGGCGGAAGCCGCAAGCATGTTGACGCTCGTGCTGTTCCTGGCCTTCATGACGGCGGGGGCCCAGAAGGTCGTCTTCAACGACTTCATGTCCCACACCGCCGAGCGACTCGGGTTCTCCAAGGCGGGGTACCGCCGCGTCGGCCTCGTCGAGCTCGCCGGCGCGATCGCCCTGCTGGTGGGCCTGGCGTCCAAGGGCGACGTGCTGGCCCGGGTCAACGAGGGTGCCGCCGCGGTGCTGGCCCTGGCCGCACTGTTCACCCTCGTCGGACAGCTGCGCGCGGGCGACTCGATTCGCCGTTACGGGCCCGTCCTGGGACTGATCGCGCTCTGCGGCGCTGAGTTGGTGCTGCGCCTGACGCTCTAGGTCAGCCTGACGCTCTAGGTCAGTAGGGGATGGTCGTGCGCTTGAACTCGTTGAGCTCGGGCTGGGCGGCCATGAGGTCCAGCAGCGAGTCGATCACGGTGATGGACGCGGCGCCGCCATTGGTGGGCGCGACCATGTAGCGCACGAACGTGGCGTCGTCGCCGACCACGAAGGTCGGCACGCCGAAGGCCTCGAAGCGCTCAAAGTCGTGGAAGCTCTCGGCGATCACCTTGTGGGGGCGGCGCGAGGCGATGTCGTCGCGCACTGCGG
>DAIOGY010000052.1:2317-8521 GCA_036745005.1 Acidimicrobiales bacterium
CACTGCGGTCACGTCGACGCCCACGGGCGCGAGGACCTCGTCGATCTCGCCCTGGGCGGCCAGGCGCACGGACCGGTCGTGGCGCGCGCGAAAGAGCGCCTCGTGGGCGCGCAGGAACAGCTCGGGCTGATGATCGCGCACCGAGACGCCGGCCGCCAGCGCGAGGAGCTGCTCGTCCTTCTTTGGGTCGTCCCAGACGTCGAGGTCGCCCTCCTCGCGGTGCACCTGGTTGAGGGTCCAGGGCACGAAGGTCACGTCCCAGGGAGCCCCGGCGCGCAGGCCGGCCACGACGTGCAGGTGGATGTTCTTGGCGAAGGGGCAACGGTAGTCGAACGACACGCTGAAGGATCGCATCAACCCAGGCTATGGGGGGCGGGCGCGGATCCGGCAGGGACCAAAGTCTCAAACGGGCACCGGCACGCCATTGGCCCGGCAGGTCGCGCGAAAGGAGCAGAACCGACAGGCGTTCACCGATGGCGTCGCCGGGAACTCGCCGTCGGCGTAGTAGCGCGTGATGCGCCGCCAGGACTCGGCGGCGGCGTCGCGGCGCGCGCGCAGCAGCGGCTCGGTCACCGACCGCTCGATCGACTCGCCCTGAGCCACGTAGAGCAGGCGGATCCGAGCGGGCCGCTCGCCCAGGTCGACCTCGCACAGGGCGGCGTAGAGCTCGGTGTTGGCGAAGGTCTGCGAGTCGTAGCGGCGGTTGGGCAGCGAGCCGGTCTTGTAGTCGACGATGACCAGGTTGCCTTCGGCGTCGCGGTCGAGGCGGTCGAGGATGCCCAGCATCGGCACGCCGTCGATGGTCGCGGTGAGGCGTAGCTCGACGCCTTCGTGGTCGACCTCGCTCGGGTCCTCCATCGCGAAGTACGTGGTGATGATGTCGTCGGTCTCGGCGAGCAGGCGCGCCTCCATCTCGTCGTCCATCGCGAGGTCGGCGCGCACCTCGTCCGTCAGCACCGCCGCGCTCGCCGGGGCCACCAGGGCGCGGGCCTGGTCGGCGCCGCGCTGCTCGGGGTCGAGCTGGTAGAGGTGCTCGAAGACGTGGTGCACGAGGCGCCCCTTGGTGGCGGCGTAGCTGGTCGGCTGGGGGAGCCGGTCGATGGAGGCGTGCTGGAAGCGACGCGGGCACGCGCGAAAGTCCTGGAGGCGCGAGGGCGAAAGGTAGGCGGGCAGGGGTCGCTCGAAGGTCACCAGGCTCACGGTACGTGAACGCTGTGACGTACGCACCGAAGCTCGCGTGGCACGCACTAGACAGGGTTCATGGCCCTCGAGTCTCCCCACCCGGCCGGCGTGAAGCTGCGCCGCGAGACGCGCTGGCACGGCGTGCGCACCGGCGACCCGGTCGTGGTCGACGGCGTGCGCGAACGCCGCCTCCAGTGGGTCTTCGTTGCCCACGTGGAGAACGTCGCGACCGGTGAGGAGTGGGTCGAGGTGCGTGGGGGACGCCCGGGCGAGGCCAAGGGACGGTCCTTTCGGACCGAGCTGATCTACCCGCGCGGCGCTAGGAAGGGTTCTCGGCTGGTGCGGCCGCCTCTGGCCACGGCCCCGCTGCTGGCGCTGGAGTGACCCGGTCGCGGTCGACCTCGTTGATGCGCCGCGACGTGAGGATGTAGAGGCCGGGCGTGACGGTGACGAGCGCCATGACCACGAAGTAGGAGCGCACGCCGATGGCGCCCGTGAGAGCCCCGGCGACGACCAGACCCACCGGGCTCAGGCCGAAGGACACGAAGAAATCGACCGAACTCACGCGGCCCAGGAGTTCGCGGGGCACTTCGGTCTGGAGCATCGACTCCCAGATCACGTTGCCCATCAGCGCCATGGGGGACACCACCAGCGGGATGATCAGGACCTCCCAGTAGTTCGTGGCGACCCCGAAGCCGAGGACCACCAGCGCTCCGATGGACCAGTAGATCCACATGGTGCGGATGCGTCGCCGGGGGATCTTGAGGTTGCCCGAGATGAAGGCGCCGAGGGCGCCCGACGCCCCCGACACCGCGAAGGCCACGCCCACGAGCGCCTTGGAGGTGTGCAGGTCATGACGCAAGAAGAAGGGGATCAGGATGAACATGGGAGTGAAGATCAGGGCGTTGATGAATGTCACCGACGCGAGCGTCGTCCAGATCCACCTGGTCTTCGTGACGTAGCCGATGCCCTCGCGGATGTCGGCGCGCATCGTCGTCTCGGTGTGGCGCTCGGGCCGTGGTGTGGCGTGCATGAGGGCCAGGGCGCCGGCGCTGACGACGAAGGTGGAGGCGTCGATGCCGATGGCCCAGGTCGTGCTCCACGCGGCCAGCACTCCTCCCACGGCGGGACCGATCATGTTGCCCACGAGATTGGACGACAGGGGCCGGATGGCGTTCATCGCCGGGAGGAGATCCTCGTCCACGATCTCTGGCGTGATCGCCGTCATCGCGGGGGAGAAGAGGGCGTCGAAGAGCCCGAAGACGAATCCGAAGGCCATCAGCTCCGTGAACGTGAGCACGTGCAGGCCGATCAAGACCGTGAGACCGATGGTGAGGACCGCGCGCACGGAGTCCGAGATCAACAGGAGCGTCCGGCGCGAGAAGCGGTCGACCACCGCTCCGCCAATCAGCAGGAAGACCACCAGCGGAACCATGCGCGCGGCGGCGAACCACGCCAGCTTCGACACGCTGTGCGTGGTGTCGAGAACCAGCAGGGTCAGCGCGACGAGCGCGACACCGTCTCCGAACATGGACACGGTCTGTCCTGCCACCAGGAGAGCGGGCTCCCGGTGGCGCAGGACCTGAATGATCGCGAGGCGCTTGCGCACCCGAAGAACCCTAGATGCCTCAAGTTCCCGATGGACAACGGATGCGGTCGTCTAATGTACGGCGCATGGGAATCTTCCGGCGTCGTCGACGCGAATCCACCGAAGTCAGCGAGCCCGTCGTCGAGCAGCAGGCGCCGAGCGATGAGCCGAGCGCGCAGCCGGTCGAGACCATCGCGCCCGTGGTCGAACCGATCGAGACGCACCACGAGACGAGCGCGCCCGCCGTCGAGTCGAGTGCGCCGCCGGTCGCGGAGGGCGATCCCGGCATCATGGAGAAGGCGCCTGAACTCGTCGAGGACGCCGCCGAGGACCGTCTCGAGCACGACGCGGCCGAAGAGGCCCGGGTCGCCAACCGTGGCCTGAACCCCATGTGGCGCATGAAGCGTCACGACGACGAGCTGTCCCGACGCGAAGTTCGGGCCGCCGCGGACCCCGAGTCGGACACCGCGGAGACTCTCTTCATCAAGTCCGAGCGCGAGGCCGAAGAGTACGGCCGCGAGTGAACCCGCGGGCAGCGAACGGACGTCGCGGGCCTCAGTAGTTGTAGATCGTCGTCGTCGTGCCCGAGTGGATCGTCGTGGTGGTGCCGCTGGGCGAGGTCGTCGTCGTGGCGTAGGGAACCGTCGTGGTCGTGGTCGTGGTCGTGCCGTGATGGACCTTGACGTGCGTCGTGCTCGGTGACGTCGATCGCGCGTTGACGAGGTACCACGTTCCGCCGTCGGCGGCAATGCCCTCGCCGGTCGCCTGCCCCGCCGCGCCGTCACCGGAGAAGCGGTACACGGGGAAGCCGTTGAACGTCACCTGCCTCGTCGTGGCGGATCGCCGGATGAAGCCGATCTTGCCCCTGACCCCCGAGCCCAGAGACACCCTCGTGACCGAGTTCGTGACGAGCAACGGGGGCCAGAACGAGATGCACGCGGCGCGGCAGTGGATGTGCCCACCGCGCTCGGCGGTGTTCGCGTAGAGGGATCGTTGCCCCGAGTTGACCAGGATTCCGACGTAGGGCCCGGCGTGGCCGCTCTGGAGCAGGGGTCCCGAGGAGGCCGACGCGGCGCCGACCACGGTCACGGCGGCAACGACGGCCAGGAGTGCCGCGAGGCTCGACCCGCGGCGGGGTCGCGGTCGAAGCGTCGCGGTGCCGTTCGTTCGGTGGGCTTTCGTCGACATCGCGCGACCTCCCGGGAACCGCGGGTGCTCGTCACCCGCTACCGGTAGTACGGATGGCCGCGGCGAGAGGATTGGCCTACTTGGTCATCGTGGTCGGCGAGCTCGGCCACGTCGATGCGCCGAGCGTGGCGATGCGCACTCCGGAGGTCGTGGTGATCTCCACGGTGCGTACCGAGCTCCACGGCATCGGAAGCGCCTTGGCCCACGCGCCGTGCCCGGCCACCAGGGAGAAGGACCCGATCACGTCACGTCGTCCGCTCGAGGTGATCACCTCGCAACGGATGCGCGACGGCGCGCCGGGTGCGTTGAGGCTGACGAACATCCAGCTGGGCTGGCCGGTGTCGACGTAGACCGAACCCACCGTCTTGCCGCTCGCGGTCAGGCTCCGCTCGACGAACGGTCCCGAGGTCGTGGCGTGCGAAGGCGTTGACGTCACGCGCTCGAGCGTCCAACCGACGCCGAAGGCCACAAGTATTGCGGCCGCGGCGGCGGCGAGTCTCAGCGTGCGAAGTCGTCCGAACGCGACTGGCGGATCGCTCCTCCTGATCCGCTCGATCACGCGCGACTCGAAGCCGAGCGGGGGGTCGACCGCGATCGGCACGAGAACGAGCGCATCGGCGGTCGCACTCAGTGCCCGCAGTTCGTCCGCGCACTCCTCGCAGCTGTCGACGTGGCTCATCACCGTGGCGCGCTGACGGCCGTCCAGGATGTCGAGAGCCAGCTCCGGGAGCGACGCGCGCATAGCGTCGTGGATGGTGTCGTCGTCGGTCGTCATGCGGACCTCTCTTGTTCGGACTCCATGAGCGCGCGCAGCTTGAGCAAACCCGCGCGAATCCTGGTCTTGGCGGTGCCGAGAGGAATCGACTCCATCTCGCTGATCTCGGCGGCCGTGCGTGAGTACAGCGACGCCAGCACGACCGCACGGCGCTGCTCTTGGGGCAGCGAGCGAAGAGCGAGCAGGAGTTGTGGTCGCAGGGAGCGCGACGAGACCGCCTCCTCGACCGGCACTCCACCGAACGCCAGGGCGCCGTTGACGAGCTCGTCGGGATCGGTCGGCAAGTCGCGACGACGACGCAGTGCGTCGATGGACAGGTTCTTGGTTATCGTCAGCACCCAACTCTCGACCGAACCGCGCCGCGGGTCGAAGACCGGTGCGTGACGCCACGCGCGCAGCAGCGCCTCTTGCGCGACGTCCTCGGCGGCCGTGCGATCTCGCAGTACTCCCACCGCAAGTCCGTAGACCCGGCGTTGATATCGACGCACGAACGCAACCGTCGCGCTCTCGTCGCCCGCTGCGATTCCAGCCAGGAGAGCCTCGTCGGAGGGGCCGACGACCGCACCGTCGTCGTCGCGTGGGACCAGCGGTATGTGTCTCGTCAGGCGTTCGGTCATCTCGGGCGTCTCGATCCGACTGTTCGGCGACCGGAACCCTTGGCGCATCTCCGGGCTCGACAGTGGTCATTCAGCATAGGGCGGCGGTGTCGCGGCCCTGCCGCCGCCGGGGGTGGCGGCGATGGACGAGCGTCGTGAGACGAGTCGTGACCATGGGCGTGCCTTCCTTTTCGAGGGTCTACACCCTGGTCTACGTCACAGGGGTCGCGAGGGATTACCTCGCTTCCCTTCGTCCCGGCGGCGACTCACGACCCACTCAACCCCGGTCGCCGATGATCCCACGTGGCGCCGTCTCGGGTTACGCCCCCACGTAGTACTGGTCGGCGATCTTCAATGCTCGGTCCAGGCGAGCGAGGCCCTCGCGAGCATCGGCCTCGCTGATCGTGCACGGCGGCACGATGTGCAGCCGGTGGAAGTTGTTGAAGATCAGCAGGCCCTCGTCGCGGCAGGCGCGAAGCAGCTCGCCCACGGCGGGAGAACTGGCACCGTAGGGCGCGAGGGGCTCTTTGGTGGCGCGGTCGGTGACGAGTTCGATCGCGAAGAAGACGCCGAGGCCCCGGACGTCGCCGATGACCTTGTGCTGGGTCGCGAGCTCGACCAGCCCGGGTCGCAGCACCTCGTCGCCGATCTGGCGGGCGTGCTCGACGATGTGCTCGTCCTGCATGACCGTGATCGCCGCGACGGCCGCCGCGCACGCCAGCGGATGCCCCGAGTAGGTGAGGCCGCCGGGGTAGACCCGATCGTTGAAGGTGGCGCTGATGGCCTCGTTGATGATCACGCCGCCGAGCGGCACGTACCCCGAGTTCACGCCCTTGGCGAAGGTGACGAGGTCGGGCTTCACCCCGTGGTCGTCA
>DAIOGY010000053.1:0-8484 GCA_036745005.1 Acidimicrobiales bacterium
CGGCGCCTCGGCGAGGTCCGAGAAGTACAGGTCGTAGGTGTAGCCCGCGCCGCGCGTGCCGGTGACCTCGACGTAGAGCGCCAACGACTCGCTCTGGGCCTCCTGGTCGAGGGCCTCGCGTACGACGTGGCGCGCCTCGTCGGTCATTGTCAGGACGTCGAAGACGTCGACCGTGGTCATGAGGTGAGTCTAGAGGCGACGTTCGCGCAGTGAGCGCGCACTAAGTTCGTTCCGTGGCCACCGCTCCCCCTGACGCGCACGAGTGGTTCAGCTTCGACGACACCAAACGCCAGCGCACTTGGATGTTCGACGTCACCTTCCTGGAGAGCAACTGGAACTGCATCTTCGGCAACGGGTGCCAGGGGGTCCTCACCGGCCCGACGCCCGAGCTCTCCCAGGGCTGCTGTAGCTACGGGGCGCACCTGGGTAGCGAGAAGGAACGACGCCGCGTCGAGCGCGCGGCCCTTCGCCTCACGGCCGATCAGTGGCAGTTCAAGTCCAAGGGCGCCAACGGCACCACCAAGGTGAAGCGCAACGGGGAGATCACGACCCGCCTGACCCAGGACGCCTGCATCTTCCTCAATCGGCCGGACTTCCACCGCGGGCCCGGATGCGCGCTGCACGTGCTGGCCACGGACAACAACGAGAGCTACGTTCCGCTCAAGCCTGACGTCTGCTGGCAGCTCCCCCTGCATCGTGACGACCACGTCACCGAGAGCGGACACGTCATCACCCGCATCTCGCAGTGGGAGCGCCGCGACTGGGGCGCGGGCGGCGACGAGTTCCACTGGTGGTGCACCGAAGCCCCCGAGGCCTTCACCTCCAAGACCCGCGTGGTCGACTCGATGGCCGAGGAGCTCATCGCCATGGTGGGCCGGAGCGTGTACAACAAGGTGCTCGCCTACATCGACTCGCGGGCCGCCCAGCCGAACGCGACTCGGCTACCCCACCCGGTGGTGCGGCGGCGCTAGCTCTCGGCGGTGAGGGGGTCTTCCTCGGTGAACGTCGCGCGTGGCAGGGATCCCAGGATCTCGTCGTAGCGATCCTCCTCGGCCAGGCACCACTCGGCGTGGACGTCCTCGGGCGCGGCGCCGCACTCGACGCAGGTGGTGGCGCGTGGACCGGTGTTGCGCTTCAGTTCGCGAGCTTCGACAAATCGGCGGTGGCGGCCCTTCTTCACGTCAACTCCTCACTGGCCGCGGGCCTCGAAGGGCGGCGGCCCGGCGCGGTCACACCACGTCGACAGTCAATGATACCAACTCGGTCCTCGCAGCGAACCCTTAACATCGCCGTGTGAGCGAAGCCTTCGACCCCAACGACATGATCCTGCGCTTCCGCGAGCGCGCCGAGGCCGTCAAGCGTCGCGGCCTCCCCCCGGTGGAGGGGCCCGACCGCCTGCGGTTCCTCGAGGCGGCCAAGATCGACTTCCAGGACTACGCGATGATCGGCGACGCGGTGGCCACCCTCGACCACGGAGTGCTGCGCCTCGAGATCGACCTGCGGCCCCCTGGCGCCTAAGAGGCCGCGCCGAGTCGGGCGCGCGCCTCAGCGAGGATGGCGGCGGCTCCGCGCAGCTCGGCCTCAGCGCGCGCCCTCTTCGCGGCGTCGTGAGCCGCGCCGTAGCACAGCGACGTGGCGGCGCCGAACTCGCCGTAGGCGCGACCGAGCAATGCGGTGGCCTGGGCGTCGGGCGTCGGCAGCGACGAGTTGGCGGCCTGGGCGTCGAAGTTCAGCACCCCGCAGACGGTGTGCAGCTCATTGGGCGCGGTGGCCGGGTCGCCCAGCGCGGTCAACGCGTGACTCGCGTCGGTGCGCAGCGTCGTCACGGCGGTCGCGAACGCGCTCTGGGTGACCCACGAGCGCAGTGCCGCGGCGGGACTCTGTGACCCGCACGCGCTCAACGCCAGGCCCGCCAGGAGCAACGCCGCCAGGCGTCGCGTCACGCGACGACCACGAGGTGAAGCTGGCGCCGGCCGCGGCGCACGACCAGGTACCGGTCGTGCAGGACCCGCGAGAGGTCCAGGGTCGCGCCCGGCTCGACCCGCTGATTGTTCACGTACACCCCGCCCTGGTCAATGAAGCGGCGCGCCTCGGTCTTCGACGACGCCAGCGCCACGCGCACCAGCAGATCCACCGGGTCGAGTCCCGTGGCCAGCTCTTCGCGCGACAGACTCGACGAGGGCGCGTCGGCCACCACCGCGAGCAGCGTCGATTCGTCCAGCTCAGCGATGTCGTCGCTGAAGAGGGCCTCGCCCGCGCGCTCAGCCCTGCGTGCGGAGTCCTCGCCGTGCACCAGGGTCACCACCGCGCGGGCCAACGTGCGCTGGGCGAGGCGCTCCTGGGGCTCGGCGCTCACGGCCTCGTCCAGGCCGAGGATCTCCGCGTGGTCGAGAAAGGTGAAGAAGCGAAGCAGCTTCGGCGTGATCTCGTCGTCGCTGTTGAGCAGGAACTGGTACATGGCAAAGGGCGCGGTCAGCGCGGGGTCGAGCCACACGTTCTCGTTGCCCCCCTCGGTCTTGCCGAACTTGCGACCGTCAGCGCGCAGCAGCAGCGGCGAGGTCAGTCCGTCGGCCGGGCCGCGGGTCACCTTGCGCACGAACTCGGCGCCGGCGGTGATGTTGCCCCACTGGTCCGAGCCTCCGAGCTGGAGGGTGCATCCGTGGTCGCGGTTGAGCCGTAGGAAGTCGTAGGCCTGCAGCAAGGGGTAGGAGAACTCGGTGAACGAGAGGCCGACGTCATCGCGCTCGAGGCGGTTGCGCACGGACTCCTTCGCCACCATCTGGTTGACCGTGAAGTGCTTTCCCACGTCGCGCAGGAACTCGGTGAGGGGGGCGGTCGTTAGCCAGTCGGCGTTGTTGAGCAACAGGGCCCTGGAGGCCCCGGCGGCGGCGGAGAAGTCGAGCAGGGCTCCGAGTTGGCCGGCGATCCGGCCGACGTTGTAGGCGAGCTCGTCGAGCGTGAGCAGGGGCCGCTCGGTGTCCTTGAAGCTCGGATCGCCGATGAGCCCGGTGCCGCCGCCGGCCAGGACGATCGGCCGATTGCCGGCGAGCTGGAGGCGCTTGAGGTTGCACAGCTGCAGGAGGTGGCCCAGGTGCAGCGACGACGCCGTCGGGTCGAACCCGATGTACGCGGTGACGCCACCGGCCGAGAGGCGCGCGAGGAGCTCGGGGTCGGTGGACTGGTACACCAGGCCGCGAAAGAGCCAATCCTCGCGCAGATTCATCGGCTCAGTCTACGGGTCGCCCCGATCACAAGAAGGTGGAGCCGGCCGGCACGTGGACCTGGAGCCAGAGCACGAACGTGTGCCACTCCCCCGTCGCCTCCGCCAGTCCGATCGCCACAAGCAGCGTGCCGCCGACGCGACCGAGCGCGCGCGAGTGGCGCCGCAACCACGCCGAAACCACGGACATCCACTCGGTCGCCATCGCCGCGACCACGAAGGGCACGCCCAGCCCGAGGCAGTAGACGAAGGCCAGCAACGAGCCGCGAAGCTCGGTGGCACCCGACGAGGACGCGGCGAGGCCCAGGATCGCCGCCAGGGTCGGGCCGATGCACGGGGTCCAACCCAGCGCGAAGGTGAAGCCGAGCGCGGCCGCGCCCAGCACCGACGCGCGCGGCAGATGATGGACCCGCCGCTCGCGCTGGAGCCACCGCGACGGCCACCACCCGGCGAAGAAGAGTCCCAGGGCCACGGTCACGATGCCGAAGACGATCTCGAGCGGCCGCTGGTGGGTGCGCAAGGAGCTGCCCAGGCCGCCGAAGAGGGCACCGAAACTGACGAAGACCACGGAGAAGCCGAGCACGAAGGCCAGCGAGCCCACGACCGCGCGCCCGCGGCCCGATCGTCCCTCCAGGTGACCGGACGCGCCGCTGAGGAACGCCATGTAGCCCGGGAGGAGGGGCAGCACGCAGGGCGACACGAACGAGACGAATCCCGCGGCAAAGGCCAACGGCAGCGCGGCGATCAGCGATCCGGGGAGGGACGCCATCACGTACGCGGTGCCCGCCACTGCGAGCGAAGCTCTCCGACGAGCGTGTCGTGGTGCCGCACGTTCTCGTCGCGCGTCACGACGTCTGCGACGACCACGGTGACGCCCGACATGGCGAGTCCTTCATCGATCGCCGCGCACAGGGCCCCACGGTCGCGCACGCGCACCGCCGCGAGGCCGAGGCCCCGCGCCACCTCCACGAGGTCGTGGCCGCTGGGCGTGGCGAAGAGCCGCTCGAACTCCTCCGGAGTCAGCGACGTCGCCTGGGGTAGGAACGAGAAGATGCCGCCACCGTGATTGTCGATCACGACGAGGACGCAGGTCCCGCCCGCCGTTCCCAGGCCGTCGACCAAACCCGAGACGTCGTGCAGCATGGTGAGGTCACCCACGAGGCCCAGGGCGCAAGCACCCGCGGCGACTCCGAGCACGGTCGAGACGACGCCGTCAATCCCGTTGGCGCCGCGATTGGCGTAGGTGGGTGCCTGGCGCTCGGGCGCCCACCACTCGACGTCGCGCACCGGCATTGACGAGCCGATCACGAGCGGCACGCCATGGCGGGCACTGGCGCCCACGACCGCGCGCGCCGCGGTGGGCTCGCTCAGCGCGCGCGAAGCGGCGTCGATGGTCTCGAGCCAGTCGCCGACACGCGCCGCCGCCGCTCGCCACGCGCGCGCGTACGCGCCGTCGCCGCGAGAGGCGTCACGTGTCGGGTCGGGCAAGCCCCCTCGGGTGAGTCCCACGATGGCGTCCGGGTCGGCGACCGGTCCGGCGCCGGTCAGAGCGACCACCGGGGCGCCCCACGACCGGAGGCGCTCTCCGAGGACCCGCGAGGCGGGCAGCCCCCCCAGGCGCACGACCAGATCGGGCCGCATCTCGTCGGCGAAGTCGTCGTCGCGCAGCAGCGGATCGGCGTAGGGAGTTGTACCCTGGGCGGTCGCGTCACCCACCACGGCCCAGTCGAGCGCGCCGCACGAGTCCACCACGGCCGGGCCGACGCCGGCGCCCACGACGGCCAACACGCGCCGGCCCTTGACGTCAAGTTCGGCGCTGTCGCGGGCACCAGGAACGACGTGGTGCCAAGGCGCGCCGTCGGCCCGTGGCGCCGGCAGTGGCGCAGGTTCGGCCACCAACGGCTCGACGAACGCCAGGTTGAGGTGCACCGGTCCGGGTGAACCAGTCAAACCAGCCGCCGCGTTCCAGAGTCGTGAGGCCAGTGGCCGCCAGGTCGCCCGAGCCTCCGGCCGGGACACGGCGGGCTCTTCGAATCGACGGACCATCGATCCGTAGAGGTGCCGCTGGTCGATCGTCTGGGCGGCGCCGACCCCGTGCAGCTCCGGCGGGCGATCAGCCGTCACGACGATCAGCGGCACCATTGCGAGGTCGGCTTCGGCCACCGCGGCGTGCAGCTCGGCGGCCGCGGTCCCGCTCGTGACGACCACGACCACCGGGCACGACGTCGCGAGCGCGCGTCCCAGCGCGAAGAAGGCCGCGCTGCGCTCATCGAGGCGCACGTGCGTCACCACCCCGGGAGAGCGCGCGGCGGCCAACGTCAGCGGCGTCGATCGAGATCCCGGGCAAATGACCACGTCGCGCAAGCCCGAACGCACCCATTCGTCGAAGAGCGTGGCGGCCATCGTCGACTGCGTGACGCTCGGGCTCGGTACGCTCTCAGGCAATGTCACTCCTTCGCGTCTCGCGCCACGGCGCGGGACGCCCGTTCGTGTGGCTGCACGGATTCACGCAGACCCGCGACTCCGCCCATCGATTTCGGTCCATTCTGGCAGAGACCCTCGAACTGTGGACAATCGACCTGCCCGGGCACGGCGAGGCGCACGGGCTGCGTGCGTCGCTCGACGAGACGTCGGACATGATCGCCGAGGCCCTGCCCGACGAGCCGGTCGACGTGGGCGGGTACTCGCTCGGCGGACGGGTAGCCCTGCACGTCGCCCTGCGGCACCCCACGCTCGTCGCGCGTCTCGTCGTCCTCAGCGCCTCGCGCGGCATCGAGGACGAGGTCGAGCGCGCCGCGCGCCGGCGCCGCGACGAGGACCTGGCTGAGCATCTGCTCGAGATCGGCACCAACTCGTTCCTCGACGAATGGTTGGCCCAGCCCCTCTTCGCCACGTTGCCCGATGATCCCTACGAGCGAGCATCGCGCAGCGCCGACCCCGGCGGGCTCGCCGCCTCGCTGCGGTCCGCCGGCGCGGGGACCCAGGCGTGGCTGGGTTCCCGACTCGGCTCGGTGCGCGCGCCGACGCTGGCGCTCGCCGGCCAGCTCGACACGAAGTTCGTCGCCGAGGCGCGCGCCATCGCGCACGACGTGAGCCACGGCGAGGTCGCGCTGGTCGCCGACGCCGGTCACGCGGCCCACTTGGAGCGCCCCGAGCCGGTCGCGCGCCGCCTCGGTGCGTTCCTCGACTAGCGCGTCGCGAAGAAGACCACGACGAGCAGTACGCCGACGGCCAACTGGGCTCGCGCGGAAGCGACCAGCAGGGCGATGAGGTCGCGCCCGGCCCGCGGGGAAAAGGCCAACCGCAGTGCCGGCACGTACGCCGCGACGACCACTAGGCCGACGAGCGGCTCACCGCCCAGGGCCACGCCCAGGGCCGCGCCGGCGACGCAGACCGCGTAGAGCCAGGAGCCTCGCTCGCGACCGAGGCGCGCGGCCAGCGTGCGCTTGCCCGCGCCGCGGTCGCCCTCGATGTCGCGCAGGTTGTTGGCCTCGAGCAGCGCGCACGCCATCGACCCCGTGGCCAGGGCGAACCACCAGGCCGAGGAGGGCACGCGCAGGTGCTGGACGTAGGCCGTGCCGACCGTCGCGACGAACCCGAAGTAGATCATCACGAAGAGCTCGCCGAAGCCGTAGTAGCCGTACGGCCGCGGACCACCGGTATAGAACCAGCCGGCCGAGACGGCGGTGACCCCTACCGGCACCAGCCACCACGACGTCGTCGCGGCGAGGAGGAGCCCGGCCGCGGCCGCCGCAGCGAAGCAGAGCCACGCCGCGTCGCGCACGCGCGTCGCCGGGACGAGCCGCGACGCCGTCAGCCGGAAGGGACCGACGCGCACCTCGTCGGTACCGCGCACTCCGTCGGCGTAGTCGTTGGCGTAGTTGGTGCCGATCTGCAAGAAGAGCGCCACCATCGCGCAGAGCGCCGTCGAGCCCCACGACAGCGTCGCCGGTCGCACGAGCGCGCCACCCACCGCCACCGGCACCAGCGACGCGGGCAACGTGCGCACTCGCGCCCCGTCGACCCATCGGCGCACCGGCCCCGGCGCGAGGCTCATGGGCGCTTGGGGAACTTCGAGAAGTCCGGCGAGCGGCGCTCGAGGAAGGCGTTGCGCCCCTCCTGGCCCTCCTCGGACATGTAGAAGAGCATCGTCGCGTCCCCCGCCAGCTGCTGGACTCCCGCGAGGCCGTCGTCCGCGGCGTTGAAGCCCGCCTTGAGCATGCGCAGGGCGATGGGCGACAGGGTGAGCATCTGGCGGCACCACGCGACGGTCTCTCGCTCCAGGTCGTCGAGGGGCACGACCGCGTTCACCAGTCCCCACTCCAGCGCCGTCGCCGCGTCGTACTGTCGACAGAGGAACCACACCTCTTTGGCCCGCTTCAGGCCGACCGTGCGCGCGAGCAGCGACGAGCCGTACCCGCCGTCGAAGGATCCGACCCGGGGTCCGGTCTGGCCGAAGCGCGCGTTGTCCGCCGCAATGGACAGGTCGCACACGAGATGCAGGATGTGTCCGCCGCCGATGGCGTAGCCCGCGATCGAGGCGACGACGGGCTTGGGCAGGCGCCGGATCTGTATCTGGAGATCCAGGACGTTGAGCCGCCCCACACCCGCGCGCGCCACGGCGTCGTCGCCGAGGTAGCCGTCGTCACCACGGATGCTCTGGTCTCCCCCGGAGCAAAACGCGTCGGGTCCGGCGCCGGTCAGGACGATGGCACCCACGCTCACGTCGTCGCGGGCGCGCTCGAAGGCGTCGGCCAGCTCGAAGAGGGTCTGGGGCCGGAAGGCGTTGCGGCGCTCGGGCCGGTTGATGGTGATCCGGGCAATTCCCTCGCCCACCTCGTAGATGACGTCGCCGTAGTCGCCCGAGCGATCCCAGGCCGGCAGTGGCACGCGGCGAAACACCTCGACGGGGTCCACCGGCGGGCCGCTGATGACGGTGTCGGGCACGCCGACCACGCTACCGCCGACGAACGGGAACAAGGTGGGGCCAGGTTCTCGCGCCGGCGCGTGCGGCGCGTGCGGATCCCAACTACCGGGCGGCCTATCCTCGCGGCGTGCCCCGCTTGTACGCCCTGGACATCGACCTCGGGCCGCACCTCGAATCGGCGCTGCGCGACTGCGTCGAGCACTCGCTCGCATTCTGCGTCCTCGACCGGCGCCTGGCGCCGCGGCGCCGCCAGGAGGATCTCGGCCGCCTGGGCGCGACCGACGTGATCACCGTCGACGGCGCCACCGCGATCCGGTCGGGGCGAGAGGTCGACGAG
>DAIOGY010000054.1:0-8390 GCA_036745005.1 Acidimicrobiales bacterium
GGTCGTCCAGGGTCTCGCCCTCGGCGAGGCGCTCCTTGAAGACGTCGGTCTTGGCGCGCAGCTCGGCGTCGGTGAGGGCGGCCATATCCCCGGCGAGGTCGTTGATCGGCCCCACCAGCTCGGCCAGCTGGCGCACCCGCTTGCCCTCGCCGGCCTTCAAGATCTTGTTGAAAACGCTCATGTCGTGAAACAGCCTACCGGTCGAGAGTTGAATTCTTTAGGGCTGTGGCTGTCTGACCTGGTCTTTGACCCCACACTTGCCTGCGGCGGTGTCCGCGCGCGACTCCGGCAGCGAACAGCTCTCCGGAGTCGTGACCGCACTCTCCACCGGCGCCCGCGACGACCGCTCTGGCCGCCCCGGGGCAGGACTTACCTCTAAACCGCGCCATGCTCAGCGCCAAAAAGGCGCCTTACGTGGGTCGCTTCGCCCGCGGCTGGCCTCGACTTTCAACCACAGAACCAGCCACAGCCCCGCGCGAAGTCTACGCGTCGGGACCCGGGCGCGGTCTGACGAGCAGCACCAGCACCAGGCGCAGCCCGAGGACGACCGACGCCAGCGGCGCCAGGAGTCGCCGCGCCCCGCGCGCCGTCTGCCACTCGAAGCGAAGCGCGCTGCGGTGGTGGGCGATGATCATCGCGCGCGGAGCGCGCTGACGCGACAGGCCCTCCACGTGGGTCACGACCGCGTCAGGAACCGCGGCGACGCCGTAGCCGTGCTCGCGCACCTGCCAGCACAGCGCCATCTCCTCGGCGAACATGAAGTAGCGCTCGTCGAAGCCGCCCACCTCTTCGAAGACATCGCGGCGGATGAGGAAGAACGCCCCCGACACCCAGTCGACGGTTCCGTCAGCGCGCGCCGACCGGTACGCCCGGGTCGCCGGATTGTCCGGCCACAGTGGCGCCAGCACGGCGTGGAGCCCGGCCAGCCAGACGTTGGGGAACACCCGCTGGGACGGGTAGACGGTCCCGTCGGGCCGCACGATCCTCGGCCCGACCACCGCCACCTCGGGGTGGACGTCGAGGTAGTCGACCAACGCGGCCACGGCCCCGTCGTGGGCGATCACGTCAGGGTTCGAGACGATGAGGAAGTCGCTGGGCGGGGCCATCGCCGCCCCGCGGTTCACCCCTCGCCCGTAGCCCAGGTTGAGACCGGGCTCGACCAGCGTCACGTCGCGCCCCTCGAGGGCGGGCGGTGACGACCCCGCCTCGCCGTTCTCGACCACGACGACCGTCGTCACGCCGTTGGCGTGCAGCGAATCGACGCAGGTGCCCAGAGCGTCCTCGGCGTGGTAGTCCACCACGATCGCGCACACCCGCGACGCGATCACGCCGGTGCCTCCAGTGCGTGCACCAGGCGTCTCACTCCGTCGTGCCAGTCGGGCAGCGCGCCCCAGCCGTGCGAGGCCCACTTGAGCGTGGAGAGGTCGCTGCGACGCGGGCGACGCGCCGCGGGCGGTGGCGAGAGGTCCTCGGTGAGGATCGGGACGGCGAAACCCTCGGGCCGGCCCAACGTGGCGCCCACGAAGGCCGCCACGTCGAACCAGGTCGTGGCCGGCGGGTTGGCAACGTGCCACACCCCGCCCGGGCGCTCGCGCACGACGCAGACCAGCGCGCGGGCCAGGTCGGCGGCGAGGGTGACGGTGCCAGTCTGGTCGGTGACGAAGCGCACGGTCTCGCCGGAGCGGGCGCGCTGCGCGATGACCTTGACGACGCTACGCCCGCGCACCCCCATGACCCACGACGTGCGCACCACCGTGTCCTCAGGTCGGCACGCCAGCTCACCGGCCAGCTTGGACGCCCCGTAGACGTTGATCGGGCTCGGCACGTCGTCCTCGACGTACGCCCCGGCCTTCTCGCCGTCAAAGACGTAGTCGGTCGACACGGTCACGAGGTGCGCGCCGAACTCGCGCGCGGCCTCCGACAGCGCGGCCGTGCCCCCGCCGTTGACGCGAAAGCAGGTCTCGGCGTCCGACTCGGCTCGGTCGACCGCGGTGTAGGCGGCGAGGTGGACGATCACGTCGGGCTGGCACACGGCGACCGCACGGCGTGTCGCCACGGCGTCGCCAACGTCGAGGTCATCGTGTGTGAGCCCGAGGACGTCGAACTCGTTGTCGCCCACGGGCCGACCGTCCGGCTCGAACGCGCCGTCGCCCCCCGGAGGCACGACGCCGGCCAACACGTCCATCACGTCGAGGCCGACCTGCCCCCCGGCGCCCGTCACGAGGACGCGCACGGAACCGCTCACGTCACCGCGCCATGGGGGTGCCGAAGGTGCACCACGTCGCCCGCCGCGAAGGTCCGTTCGGTCCCGCCGACGTCGACGACCAGGCGGCCCGAGCTGTCGACACCGCGGGCCTCGCCCTCGTGAGACTCGTGGGCGAGCTCGACGCGCACGCGACGCCCGAGGGTTGCGAGGGCCTTCTCGTACTCCGCGCGCAGGGCCGCGCGGCCCTCGGCCACGTCGAGCTGGGCGCGGCGCGGCTCGAGCTCTTCGAGAACGGTGTCGAGCAGGGCCGGCGTCGTGATGGTCACGCCAGCCGCCTCGGCCACGCTGGTGGCACCCTCGGGGTGGTCGGTGAGGTTGACGCCGAAGCCCACCACCAGCGCCGGTCCGTCGTCGGTGGCCACGACCTCGGCCAGGACCCCGCCCACCTTCGCCTCGCCGACGAGCAGGTCGTTGGGCCACTTGAGCTCCGGGCGCACACCGCACAGGCGCACCATCGCAGCGCGCAGGGCCAGCGAGACGGCCGCCACGCCGAGCTGCAGGTCGTCGAGGTCGATGCGCGGGCGCAGCAGCACCGAACAGAGCAGGGCGCTGCGCGGGGCGGCGTCCCACGATCGGTCGAGGCGTCCGCGGCCCCGCGACTGGTAGTCGGCGAGCGCGACGAGTCCCTCGCCCGCACCCTCGAGCGCTTGGGACGCGACCCAGGTGTTCGTCGAGTCGATGACGTCGAAATGGCGGATCCGCCACACCATTGGGAGCACCTCCAAACATTAGGGTTCTGGGGGCGGGTGGTAGAAGAAGCCAGTCCACTCCGGAGGTCCGCGTGCTACAGAAGGTTCTCATCGCCAATCGCGGTGAGATCGCGGTGCGGGTGATGCGCACCTGCCGGGAGATGGGCATCGGCACCGTCGCGGTCTACTCCGAGCTGGACCGCAATGCCCTTCACGTGCGCCTGGCCGACGAGGCCTACGCCCTCGGGGGCTCCACGCCCGCTGAGAGCTACCTCAACACCGCGGCCATCCTCGACATCCTCGAGCGTTCGGGGGCCGACGCCCTCCACCCGGGTTATGGCTTCTTCTCCGAGAACGCCCACTTCGCCCGGGCCGTCACGTCGCGTGGGGTCACCTTCGTCGGACCGCCGCCCGAGGCCATCGAGGTGATGGGCGACAAGATCTCCTCGCGCCGAGCCGCCGAGGTCGCCGGCGTCGCCGACGTCCCCGGTCGCAACGAGACGCTCGTGAGCGCCGACGAGGTCGTGGCCTTCGGCGACGAGGTCGGATGGCCGGTCGCCATCAAGGCCGCCCACGGCGGGGGCGGACGCGGCATGAAGGTGGTTGCGGAGGCCAGCGAGGCGGGGCCGGCGCTGGAGAGCGCCCAGCGCGAGGCGATGAGCTACTTCGGCCGCCCCGAGTGCTACCTCGAGCGCTACCTCGCCTGGCCGCGCCACGTCGAGATGCAGGTCCTGGCAGATCGCCACGGCGCGACACTGTGGCTCGGTGAACGCGACTGCTCGACCCAGCGCCGCCACCAGAAGCTCATCGAGGAGTCACCGGCGCCGAACTTCCCCGACGACGTGCGGCGCGCCATGGGCGAGGCCGCGGTGAAGGTGGCGCGCGCGTGCGGCTACGTCAACGCCGGCACGGTCGAGTTCCTCTACCAGGACGGCGAGTTCTTCTTTCTCGAGATGAACACCCGCCTCCAGGTCGAGCACCCGGTGACCGAGATGGTCACCGGCCTCGACCTCGTCGAGTGGCAGTTGCGGGTGGCGGCCGGCGAGCCCCTGGCCTTCTCCCAGGACGAGGTCGTGCGCACGGGCCACGCCATCGAGGTGCGCGTCAACGCCGAGGATCCGTCGGGCGGACGCTTCACGCCGTCGCCGGGGGTCATCACCCGCTTCGACGCTCCCGACGGTCCGGGCGTGCGCCTCGACGCCGGCTACGGCGCGGGCGACACCGTCTCGCAGTACTACGACAACCTCATCGCCAAGCTGATCGTGTGGGCCCCCGACCGCGAGCGCGCCCGGCGCCGCGCGCTGCGCGCGATTGAAGAGACGCGCATCGAGGGCGTGGCGACGACCCTCCCGGCCGACGTCGTGATCTTGACCAGCGAGGATTTCGTGAACGCCACGCACTCGACGAAGTGGGTGGAAGAGACCCTGGACTTCTCGCAGATCTCCTCGGGACCGCCCCCGGTCGTCTCGGTCGGCGAGGGTCGGTTGCGCAAGGACGTGACCGCCGAGGTCAACGGCCGTCGCGTGACCATCGCCCTGTGGGTCCCCGACCCCGCCGAGGACGAGCTGGGACGGCCCGTCAGCACGGCCGCCAAGCCGCGGCGCCAGCACCACCCTGGCGTCGTCGGAAGCGGATCGGGCAAGGTGACCGTGCCGATGCAGGGAACGATCGTGAAGGTCGTGGCCCAGGTCGGCCAGGCGGTCGAGGCCGGCGAGACGATCGCCATCCTCGAGGCCATGAAGATGGAGAACATGGTCAACGCCGAGCGCAGCGGAGTGATCAAGTCCATCACGGTCACGGAGGGCGACGCCGTCAGCGCCGGCGACGTCGTCGCCGTCGTCGAGTGAACCCGCGCGAGGCCGCCGCCGCGGCCGTCACGTCCGCTCGTGACACCTTGGTCGAGGTGAGCCACTTCGTCCACGGCCATCCCGAGCTGGGCTACGAGGAGCACCTCAGCGCCGAGGCTGTCGCGTCGGCGGCGCAGGACGCCGGATTCAGCGTCGAGCGAGGGGCCGCCGGACTGCCCACGGCCTTTCGGGCCACCCGGGGCAGCGGCCGCCTTCACGTGGCCTACTGCGCCGAGTACGACGCGCTGCCCGACGTCGGTCACGCCTGCGGGCACAACATCATCGCCGCCTCGTCGCTGGGCGCCGCGATCGGCCTCGCCGGCGCCGCCGACGAGCTCGACGTCACGGTGATCCTGCTCGGGACGCCCTCGGAGGAGGGCGGCGGGGGGAAGATCGACCTGATCGAGGCCGGCTACTTCGACGGCGTGCACGCCGCGATGATGGTGCACCCCTGGCCCGAGGACCACCTCAGCGCGACCTGCCTGGCCGTCGACCAGTTCCAGGTCGTCTACAGCGGCCGTGAGGCCCACGCCTCGGCGGCCCCCTGGCAGGGCGTCAACGCGCTCGACGCGATGACCATCGCCCAGGTCGCGATCGGCCTCCTGCGCCAGCAGCTGCGCCCCGGCGACCAGGTCCACGGGTACGTCGTCGAGGGCGGCGTGGCCGCCAACATCATCCCCGCCCGAGTGGTGGGTCGCTTCATGTGCCGGAGCGTCTCGGCGGACCGGCTGGTCGAGTTGCGCGAACGCGTCAACGCCTGCTTCGACGCCGGCGCCCGCGCCACCGGCGCCACCCTGTCGGTCGAGGAACTCGGTCACCCCTTCTCGCATATGGTCAGCGATCCCGACCTGCTCGAGCACTACCGCGAGTCCGCGACCGCTCTCGGACGCCACTTCGCCGACGAGGCCACGAGCCCGTCCCCGACGATCTCGACCGACATGGCCAACGTCTCACTCGTCGTGCCCACCATCCACCCCCTGCTCGGGATACCCACCGCTGGCGCGGTCAACCACCAGCCGGCCTTCACCCGCGCCTGCGTCACGCCGGCCGCCGACCAGGCGGTGATCGTCGGGGCGCTCGCGCTCGCCGACACCGCGGTGCGCGTGGCCCAGGACGCGACGCTGCGTGAGCGGCTCATCGGGCGGCCGTGATCATCGAGCACGCGCACCTGCGCGTCACGCCGGGACGCGAGGAGGAGTTCGAGGCGTCGATGGTCCGGGCCCTGCCGATCATCGAGTCCGCGCCCGGATGCCACGGCGCCGAGGTGCGCCGCCAGGTGGAGGACCCCTCGACGTACCTGCTCGTGGTGCGCTGGGACTCGGTCCCCGTGCATCAGGGGTTTCGCGCCACCGAGCTGTACGAGCGCTGGCGCGCGCTCACCCACGTCTTCTACGCGGTGCCACCGACGGTGACCCACTTCGACGAGCCCCTGGCTCGCTGACCCGTTCGATGCGACGGCGCGAAGAGTTCGCGACCGCCGCGCGGGATCACTTGGCCATCCGACTCAGCGCGCGCTGGGCGAGGACGCGAAAGCCCCGCTGGCTGAGGGCACCCGAGGACGCCTCCGCCACCGTCAGCACCCGGTTCGCGCTCACGGCGTACAGCAGGAAGCCGTCGACGAAGACGGTCCCGGTGTTCACGAGCACCCGGAACGCCCGGGTGCGAGCGGGAAAGGCCCCCAGGTTGAGTGGCGTCACCGTCTGGCTCGCCGCGTAGCCGCCGACGGAGTGCGACGTCGTGCGGCACGACGCGGCGACCGCCACGGCGGCGGCGAAGGCGGCCGTGGGACGCGCCGAGGTCGCGATCTTTTCCACGATGAGGGCGTCGGGCGACTGGTAGTTCGCGAAGGCGATCCGCACCGTCGCCTCGCCGGGGCGGGCGCGGAAGCTCGACTCGGGACATCCCGAGGTGTCCGTCGACGAGAGGCTGACGACCTGGAAGTGCCGTGGCAGCTGGATCAACGCGAGCAGGCGCGAGTGCGGGCGTGTCGTCGCCGCGCCCGCACTGAGCGAACACGTCGCCACCACCACGCACACCACCGCGAGCAAGCGCCTCACGACAACCCTCATGGGCCCCCCGCGGGGTGCGCGCTCGTCGAGGTCGGCGCCGCATCGAGGGCCGTTGGGCGCGGGTCCACGATCCACCGACCCCCTTCCCTGGACGGCGCACGCGACGGCGCCGCCAGCCTCGATTCACGTGCGGACTCGTGATTGTACGAAGCCGCGTCAAAAGTCGAGGACGCGGCCGCCACAATCTCCCGACAACTTCACGGGCGTCATCGTGCGCCGCGCCGTCAGGGTCAGAGCAGCCAGTCGTCGGTCGCGGTCACCGACTTGCAGCTGGCGGGCATCGCCGATCCGCGCAGGGTGAAGTGGGTGCTGGAGAACGTGAAGCTCACCCGTTGGCCGTTCTTGAGCGTGATCGCGATCGTCGAGATGGCGTCTCTGGTGGCGCCGTACTTGGCGAGGTCGGCGATGAAGCTGGCGGACGACTCGCGGACGCTCTGGACGTAGGGCGACAGCGCGCTGTGCGTGCAACCCGACGACGCCGACGCCGCGGAGCCCGACGAGGCGACGAGGGTGGCTCCGCCGATCGAGCCGGCGATGGCGAGTGCGCTCAGCGCCGCGACGACAGAACGAGTGGACATGGACGACCTCCCTTCGCCGGCGTTGGCCGACGTTCTTCTCCGCAGAGTATCCCGGCGACCCGGCGTCCTCGTCGGGCGCGGCTCGCTCCGCACGCCTCAGCCCGGGTGGTATTCGCCGAACTCGACGCGCAGGACGTCGGCCACCTCGCCGAGCGTCGCGCCCGCGGCCAGCGCCGCCTTCATCGGATAGAGCAGGTTGGCCGACCCGCGAGCCGCGGTTGTCACGTCGCCGAGCGCCCCCGTCACCGCCGCGGCGTCGCGGTTCTCCTTGAAGCTGCGCACGGCGTGCACCTGTCGGCGCTGCTGTTCCTCGTCGATCGGGAATACCTCGGCCGCAGAGGCCGAGTCGTCGACGAACCGGTTGACCCCCACGACGGTCGACTCGCCGCTCTCGACCGCCTTGGCCGCCTCGTACGCGGCGGCCTCGATCTCGCCCTGGAGGTAGCCGGCCTCGATCGCGGCGACCGACCCTCCCCGCGCGTCGATCTCCGCCAGGTACTCGCGGGCGCGCCGCTCGACCTCGTTGGTGAGGCTCTCGACGAAGTAGGAGCCGGCCAGGGGGTCGACCGTGTCGGCGACCCCCGACTCGTAGCCGATCACCTGCTGGGTGCGCAGGGCCAATCGGGCCGCGCGCTCCGTGGGCAGACCGAGCGCTTCGTCAAAGCCGTTGGTGTGCAGCGACTGCGTGCCGCCCAGCACCGCCGCCAGGGCCTGGAGGGTCGTGCGCACGATGTTGTTCTCGGGCTGCTGGGCGGTGAGCGTGGACCCTCCGGTCTGGGTGTGGAAACGCAGCATCATCGAGCGAGGGTCGCTCGCCGCGAAGCGGTCGCGCACGATCGTCGCCCAGATCCGGCGCGCCGCCCGGTACTTGGCGACCTCCTCGAAGAGGTTGTTGTGGGCGTTGAAGAAGAAGCTGAGCCGGGGCGCGACTTCGTCGATCG
>DAIOGY010000055.1:0-8387 GCA_036745005.1 Acidimicrobiales bacterium
TTGGCCTCCTCGTAGAGGTTGCGGAACTGCTTCTCCAAGATCCCGTAGGTGCGGCGCGCCTTCTGCTTCTCGCGCAGCTGGGTCAGGTACTCCGAGCCCTGACGCTGGCGGTCCCGCCCGTGCATGCCCGGCGGGTAGGCGCGGGTCTGACGGTCGGAGTTCTCCGAGACGGGGCACTTGAGCGAGAAGCAGCGCTCGCCCTTGAGGTAGAGCTTGGTTCGCTCCCGGCGACAGAGCCGACAGACGGGTCCGGTGTATCGAGCCATGGTCAGCTAGCCCCGTCGCCGCTTCTTGGGACGGCATCCGTTGTGCGGCAGCGGGGTGACGTCCTTGATCGCGACCACCTCGATGCCCGCGGCGGCCAACGCGCGGATCGCGGTCTCGCGACCCGAACCGGGTCCGCGCACGAGCACGTCGACCTTCTTCACGCCGTGCTCCATCGCCGCGCGCGCGCACTTTTCGGCCGCCGACTGCGCGGCGAACGGCGTGGACTTGCGCGAGCCCTTGAAGCCGACGTTGCCCGACGAGGCCCACGACAGCACGTTGCCCTCGGGATCGGTGATCGTGACGATCGTGTTGTTGAACGAGCTCTTGATGTGCGCGACGCCGAAGGCGACGTTCTTGCGTTCCCGCCGGCGGCCCTTGCGGACCGTGTTGGGTTTGGCCATTACTTGGTTACCTTCTTCTTGCCGGCGACGGTGCGCTTGGGTCCCTTGCGGGTGCGAGCGTTGGTGCGCGTGCGCTGGCCGCGCACGGGCAGACCCTTGCGGTGACGGATGCCCTGGAGGCAGTTGATCTCCATCTTGCGCTTGATGTCCTGAGTCACGTTGCGACGCAGGTCACCCTCCACGGTGATGTTCTGGTCGATGTAGGTGCGCAGCTTGTTGACCTCGGATTCGGTGAGGTCCTTGACGCGCGTCGACTCGTCGACGCCGGTCGCGGCGCAGACCTGCTGGGCGATCGTGGTACCGACGCCGAAGATGTAGGTGAGCGCGATCACCACGCGCTTGTCGCGCGGGATGTCCACACCAGCGATGCGGGCCATAGTTCCTCCTAGCCCTGACGCTGCTTGTGGCGCGGGTTCTCACAGATCACGCGGACGTGACCAGCCCGGCGTATCACCTTGCACTTCTCACACATGGTCTTGACGCTGGTGCGGACCTTCATTGACGAACTCTCTCTGGAGAACCGGAGCTACTTGTAGCGGTAGGTGATGCGTCCACGGGTCATGTCGTAGGGCGTGATCTCCACCTGGACCTTGTCCCCCGGCAGGATGCGGATGCGGTGCATCCGCATCTTCCCGGAGCTGTGGGCGAGAACGGTGTACCCGTTCTCCAGCTCCACGCGGAACATGGCGTTGGGCAGTGGCTCGACGACGGTTCCCTCGACGGTGAACGCGTCTTCCTTTGGCTTGCTCAGGTTCTGTCTCCTTGTTAGGCACTGCGGACGTGGTGGACGACGGCTCCCCCACGGATGGACCCTCGGACACGCCAAGAGGTCGGCTGACCATTCTACCGTGTTTTGCCGCAAACGCAAAAGGCGGTGGTGGGTCAGGCCGGCTCAGACAGGCCCGAAAGGCCTTTCAAGCATACCCGGAACGTCGAGAAGACCTCCACCGAGGCGCCCGAACGCGACGACGGGCCGCTCGCCGCCGCGGAATTCGGCCCGGAACTTCACGCGGCGGCGGCCACTTCGAGTCACCGGGCCGTCGCGCGCACGTCGCACCCGCACCTCGTCGACGTTTCCTTCACCCAGATTGGGACGCCGGCTGACCGGAGGCGGGTGGCCGACGTGAGTCGATCGGGAACTGAGCTACTCGGCGCGCAGCGCCAGCGCCGCCGACGTGCGGGCCGCGCTGCGCCCGGGCAGCGCCGCCACCAGGTTGGCGAAGACCAGCGCCCCCGCCCCGACCAGGACGACCGCGAGGATCGGGACCGTCGGATCGGGAACGGCGTTGATGCTGCGGGCGAAGAGCGTCCACAGCTCGCGACCGATCAGGATCCCGAGCGGGATCCCCATGACGACACCGACGCCCGCCGTGACCGACGCCTGCCAGGCGATGGCCGCGGCCAACTGGCGGTGGGTGAAGCCGAGTGTCTTCAGCATGGCCAGTTCGCGCCGGCGTCGCCTCACCGACGATGCGAGCGTGAGTCCCAGCGCGAGGATCGCTCCGAGGGCCAGTCCGCCCGCGAGCACTACCGGCGTGGACCCGACACTCCGGTAGTTCACGATCTGCACCGGGCGAAGCACGCCCAGCACGGTGACATTGTTGCCCACGGAGTTCTTGTCGTGCGCGAAGACCCGGTCCGCGATCCGCGCGACCCTCTGCAGGTCGGCCCGACCGGCCGCGGCGGTCACGCCGGCGCGGGTGCGCACGAAGACCAGCTCTGGACCGTTCAGGTTCGGGTCGGGACTGTTGCCCGAAAAGGCGACGTGAGTGAAATTCAGGGGCAGCAACGCCCCGGTCCCCATCGTCGTGTGCTCGGCCACGAAGCTGGCGTAGCCGACAGCGGGCAGCGTCGCCGTGCCGACGATCGTGAGCGCGGTAGGGGCGATGAAGTACGGCGCGTTGTGCGGCACACCGAGGCTCACGACGACGGTGTCGCCGATCTTCTTGTGCAGGAGAGCGAGCGTCGCCGCGCCCATGACGATCTGGTGAGCGGATCTCACGGCGTGGCCCGACAGAATCGGCGGCGCGACCTTCGCGCCCACGTCTTGCATGATGACCGGCACCTCGTGGTTGTCGATCTCGATGTCGGTGTAGTCGGCGCCGCTCCACGCCGCCACCTTCGGGTCGTGCGAGAGCGCCGTCAGCGCCGCGGGGGGCACGTTGTTGGAGGGGTTGAGCAGGTAGTTCCAGTTCCATCCGTAGAGCGGCGGACGTGAGATCAGGGTGCTCAGCCCGCTGGCGAAGGTGAGCGTGCTGACCACCAACGCCACGGCCAGCACCGTGCCGCCCAGCGCGGAGCGCACGGGCACCGTCGTGCGACCCCGGCCCGAGTCCAGCGCGAAGTGGACGCCGACCGTACCGGCGACGGGCAAGAGCGACGCCGGGGCCGGCGACGAGAGGCGGGTGCCACGAACGGCGACGACGCGCGATCGGCCCGATCCGCGCCGGGCGTCGCGAACCGAGCGCACCAGTGCGAAGGGGCTGAGGCCGCCGATGAGCACTCCGGCCCCAACCCCCAGGACGGTCCCGTCCAGGTTGAAGCCGCGATCGGGATAGACGGCACGGATCGGCCCCAACGGCGAGAGCGGGGAGAGGAGAACGCCAACGCCGAGCGCCAGGATGGTGCCGGCGCCGATCGCGATGAGTGCTCCGAAGACACCCTCGAAGACGCTCAGGCGGGGGCTGGCCCCGAGCGCGCGCATCACCCGACGATCCTCGTCGCCTCGGCGCAGCAGCCGAGAGACCGCCTGGCCCGCGAGCACCAGGCACGCCAACGCCGCGATCACTCCGAAGGCCCCCAGCGCGACGGATTCGGGTTTGATGGCGAGTTCCACCTCGTTGGTCACGGTGGAGGTGACGTGGAACTCGTAGATGTAGCCGCGCGGCACGAGGCTGATCAACCGCCTTTCCACCGCCGACACATCGCGCGAGCCGTTCTTCAGCTGGATCCCGTAGAGGGCGGGGGTGAGGTGGTCCGGCACCACGCGGGCCACCTGATCGATGAGCGCTCGGTCCAAGAAGATGAAGCCGAAGGTCTGGTCGATGTCGTCTTGGACCAGCTGCGTGTTGAACGTGCCGAGGTCGACCAGTCGAGCGTGTACCTCCAACTTGGGCTTCACGCGGGTCGTGCCGAAACCCGCCAGCTGCGACTGGGCGTCCGAATAGACGCCGAAGGCGATCACCTGGCCGACGTGGACCCCGAGCACCTTGGCCGCGCCGGCCGTCATCACGATCTCGTCGGCGCGGCGCTGGTTCCACGGATGCCCCCCCAACAGGGCGAGGCGATCCTGGTGCGACAACATCCCGTCCAGGCTGCTGACGGTGAGGATGGAGCTCAGCGTGTTGAGGCGAGGCGCTCCGCTCGCCGAGAGTGCGACGATGTTCGGGGCGACGGCCGAGACGACGTGGGACACGTCCGCGATGCGACCAATGGCGGACTTGAGGGAGGGCCCCGGACCCCCGTTGCTCGTGGCTTGGTAGATGGCCATCGTCAGCGTGGACGCGTTGGTGCCCGCGAGGAAGACCGGGTACGAGGACTGCGTGCGCCGCGCGGATGCCACCGAGGCCATCGCCACGCCGCCGAGCAAGCCGGTCAGGAGGACCACGGTCAGGTACGTGGCCAACTGGCGTCGGAACGTCGCGCGGAAGCGGTACCACGTGACGCGCAGCACCTGGCTCATCTCGACTCACGCCCCCGTGGTCACCCTTGCGCAAGGGTGTTCACGACATACTGGTGCCCACTCGCCGCCGGTACGAGCAGGGTGACCGCCGGGTCTGGCTCGTGCTAGCACCCCGAGAACGTCCGCGCGATCGACGACGACGTGCCGGGTAGTGGCGATCATCGGTCCGGGCGCCCTTCGATCGTCGGCGGGATCGCCGCCGTCCCAGGGCTGTCCGGTGCGGAAGCGCCGAACCCCGCGCGGTCGGTTCGGGCCAAAATTGTGACTGGCGGCCCTAGCCGGTCTCGAGCGGATGCGAGCAGGCTGATTCCGTGGATGACTTGAGCACCGTGCATCGCGAGACCCTCTCGCGGGCCGCCTGCGTGGCGCGCCTGGCCAACGCCGACCTGGCGCGAGTAGTGATCTCGGTGCGCTGCCTGCCCGCCGCCCTGCCGGCGCGGATCGCCGTCGTCAACGATGACCGTCTCCTGCTGGCCAGTCCCGAGGCGGCGGTCCTCACCGCGGCCAGCCGGGCCGAGGTCCTGTCGGTTCAGGTCGACGGCCTGGAGGCCGACGGCACCACCTGGTCGGTGATGGCCTCGGGCATCGCGCACGCGGCGCCCATGGACGTGCCCCTCAATGAGCGGATGCGCGACGCGCTGAGCCGCGGGGCCACGATCGTCGAGCTGCCGCTCAGCGTCGTCGTGGGCGAGAGGGTGGGCTAGTCCGCGTCGCCCGACTGTGTAAGGCTGGCGGCGATGGTCTTTCACAAGATTCGCGACCCCCAGCGGCTCCACGCGCTCATCCAGGCGCTGTTGCTCATCGAAGTCGACACCGACCTCGACGAGCTGCTGTTGACCATCCTCGACGCGTCCATCGAGATGGTCGGCGCGCGCTACGGTGCGCTCGGCGTGGTCTCGAGCGACGGCAAGAGCCTCTCGCGGTTCCTCACCCGCGGCATCGACGACGAGACGAGCCGCGCGATCGGCGCCCTGCCCTGCGGGGAGGGTGTCCTGGGCGAGGTGATCCATCGCGACGCGCCGATGCGCCTCGAGGACCTGACGACCTACCCGGGTTTCCGGGGCTTCCCCAAGAACCATCCACCGATGTACCGCTTCCTCGGCGCGCCGGTCGAGACCGGCGACGGCCACGTCTTCGGCACGCTCTACTTCACCGACCCGCTCGACGGCGAGCCCTTCGACGAGGAGGACGAGATCCTCGTCGAGGCCTTCGGACGCGCGGCGGGCCTGCTCATCGACCAGGCGCAGATGCGCGCCCACCTGCGCGAGCTCACGCTCAGCGAGGAGCGCGAGCGCCTGGCGCGCGACCTGCACGACACCGTCATCCAGCGCCTCTTCGGGGTCGGCCTGTCGCTGCAGATCGCCCTCGCGCGCGAGATGGACGACGACGCTCGGGACCGCGTGAACCACTGCGTGGACGAGCTCGACACGACGATCCGCGAGATCCGCACGACCATCTTCGAGATCGATCAGGACGACGAGGAGGGCCGCCCGTTCACCGAGCGCATCGAGGCCCTCGCCGACGAGGTCCGCACGCGGCTGGGCATCGAGGTGGCCGTCGAGCTCGGCTTCGAGCTCGACCGGCTGGTCTCGGCGCACTGCGCGCACCACACCGTCCAGGCCCTGCGCGAGGCGCTGAGCAACGTGGCGCGCCACTCTCACGCCACGTCCGCGCGCGTCGAGGTCGACGTGCGCGACGACTTCGTGATGTTCACCGTGGCTGACGACGGGGTCGGGTTCGCCACCACCGCCGGTCCGGGGCGGGGGCTGCGCAACCTGAGCCAGCGCGCCGACCAGCTCGGCGGCACCTTCGAGGTCGACGCGGCGCCCGGTCGTGGCACACTGGTGCGATGGACCGCCAAACGACAGGCCTGACGTGATCCGCCTGCTCCTGGTCGACGACCACGAGATCGTGCGTCGGGGGCTCAAGGAGCTGCTCGAGGCCAACGACGACCTCGAGGTCGTGGCCGAGGCGAGCAACCTGGCCGAGGCCGAGGCCGTCGATCTCGACCTGGTGGACGTCGCGGTGCTCGACGTGCGCCTGCCCGACGGCAGCGGCGTCGACCTGTGCCGGACCCTGCGTGACGTGCGCCCGGACCTCGCCTGCCTGATGCTGACCAGCTTCGCCGACGCCGAGGCCCTCAACGCGTCGGTCCTGGCGGGCGCCCGCGGCTACGTGCTGAAGAACGTACGCGGCGACGACCTGGTCATCGCCATCCGGCGCGTCGCCGACGGGCAGATGCTCCTGACCGAGGACCAGGTCAGTCGGGCGCGCGAGCGGCTGCGCCGCCAAATGGTCGAGGACCTGCGACTCGAGAGCCTCAGCGGCCAGGAGCGCAAGATCCTCGAGCTGCTGAGCGAGGGACTGTCGAACCGCGAGATCGCCGCCGAGATGTTCCTGGCGGAGAAGACCGTGAAGAACTACGTGTCGAACCTGCTCGCCAAGCTGGGCTTCCAGCGGCGCACCGAGGCGGCGCTCTTCGCCCAGCGCCAGTACGACCGCAAGCACCCGCCCACCTAGGCGGCGGTGAAGACCTCGGGCCCGTCGTCGGTGACGGCGATGGTGTGCTCGAAGTGCGCCGACAGCGAGCCGTCGGCGGTCATCACCGACCAGCCGTCGTCCCGCAGGTAGGTCTCAGCCCCGCCGACGTTGACCATCGGCTCGACGGCGAAGACCATGCCCTCCTTCAGGCTCGGGCCGGGCGTGCCGGGCCAGTAGTTGGGCACCTGGGGGCTCTCGTGCATCGCCGTGCCGATGGCGTGGCCGACGTACTCGCGCACCACGGAGTAGCCGGCGGCCTCGGCGACGCGCTGGACGGCGCGGCCCACCTCGTGGAGGCGCTGGCCCACGACCATAGCGTCGATCCCGGCCCACAGGGCGCGCTCGGTCACCTCCATGAGGCGCCGCGCGAGGTCGCTGACGTCGCCCACCGGCGCGGTGTAGGCGGCGTCGCCGTGGTACCCCTCGACGATCGCCCCGCAGTCGACCGAGATGATGTCGCCCTCTTGGAGCACGTAGGCGCCCGGGATGCCGTGCACGATCATGTCGTTGGGGCTCGTGCAGATCACCGCCGGGAAGCCGTGATAGTTGAGGAAGTTCGAGCGGGCCCCGCGCCGTTCGAGAACCTCGGCGGCGACCTCGTTGAGCTGGAGCGTCGTGACCCCCGGCCGGATCGCGGCGCGGGTGGCCTCGTGCATCTCGGCGACGACGCGACCGGCCCGGCGCATCTTGGCCAGCTCGTCCCCCGAGCGCCTCACACCAGGTCCCGGGCGCCGATCGCGGCGACGATCTCGGCGGTCACCGCGTCGGGTGCCTGGTCGCCGTTCACGGTGACGAGCACGCCGCGCTCGCGGTAGAAATCGAGCAGCGGCGCGGTGTCGCGCTCGTAGGTCTCGAGGCGCCGCCGGATCGCCTCGGGCCGGTCGTCGTTGCGCTGGACCACCGAGCCGCCGCAGTTGGCGCACACGCCGCTCACCGCCGAGGCGTCGGTGTCGCGATAGATGGTCCCGCAGCTCTGGCACACGCGCCGCGCCGAGAGGCGCTGGGCCACGCGCTCGATGGGCAGATCGAGGTTCACGCACAGCGACACGCCCCCCGCGCCCAGCAGCGCCTCGAGCGCCTCGGCCTGGGCCAGGTTGCGCGGGAAGCCGTCGAGCAGGGCCCCGCCAGCGGCGTCGGAGGCGCCGAAGCGCTCCTCGACCAGCTGAATCACCAGGTCGTCCGAGACCAGAGCACCGGCCTCGAGCACCGACGCCACTTCGCGGCCGAGCGGCGTGCCGGCCCGGATGGCGGCGCGCAGCATGTCGCCGGTCGACACGTGCGGGATGGCGTAGATCTCGGACAGGCGGTCGCACTGGGTGCCCTTGCCCGCGCCCTGCTTGCCCAGGACCACCAAATGAAGGGGACTGGGCATGATTAGCGCTTCAGGAAGCCTTCGTAGTTGCGCATCATGAGCTGGCTGTCGATCTGGCGCATCGTCTCGAGCGCCACGCCGACCGCAATCAGCAGCGTCGTGCCGTAGAAGGGGAACCTCTGGA
>DAIOGY010000056.1:0-8383 GCA_036745005.1 Acidimicrobiales bacterium
CCAAGCGGGTGCTCGCGAACATTGAAGCAGCCGAGGCGCTCACCAAGCGCAACAAGGTCCTCACGCTCAACATCGCCTTCAACTACGGCGGGCGGGCCGAGATCATCGACGCCGTGCAGCGACTGGTGGACGACGGCGTGGCGGCCAACAAGGTCGACGAGAAGGCCCTGCGGGCGCGGCTCTATCATCCCGAGCTGCCCGATCCCGACCTCGTGATCCGCACGTCGGGGGAGTACCGCATCTCGAACTTCCTGCTCTGGGAGATGGCGTACTCGGAGCTGGTCTTCACCGACGTCCTGTGGCCGGACTTCCGCCGCGAAGACCTCTACCGGGCGATCGAGGAGTACCAGCGCCGCGAGCGGCGCTACGGGGGGGTCGACACGTGAGCGTGCGCCGGGCGGCCGCGGTGGTCGGCCTGCTCATCTACGCCCTTCTCTGGGTGCTCGCCGCGAACGGCGTGACCAGCCTGGTGGGGCCGCTCGCCGTGCCGGCCGTGCTGGCGCTGCTGGTCTTCTTGGGTTTGCAGCTCAACCGCTACCTCGGCCTGACCCCGCACCGACCGAAGTTCGACGACTCCCCGGACGATACGACGACGTGAGGGAGCTGCGCGACGACGCCGTGGTGCTGCGCACGTACCGCACCGGCGAGTCGGACCGCACGGTGGTGCTCTGGACGCGCGCGCACGGCAAGGTGCGCGTGCTCGCCAAGGGCGCCCGACGCTCGTCGAGTCGCCTGGGTGGATCCCTGGAGGTGCTGGGCTACGTGCGCGTCGACCTCGTCGCCACCCGCGGGGAGTTCTTCGTCGCGCGCCACGTCGAGCACCTCGACCCGCTCGCGACGCTGCGATCGGCCTACGAGCGCATCAACGCCGGCTACGCGGTGGTCGAGATCGTCGACGCCATTCCCGCCGAGGACGTGGCCGACGAGGGGATCTTCGAGTTGCTGGTGCGGGTCCTGTCCGTGCTCGATGACGCGCAGTTCGATCCGGCGCTGGTGCCCGCGGCGTTCGCCCTGCGCCTGCTGGCCCTCGACGGGTCGGCGCCGGTGCTCGACGAGTGCGTGAACTGCGGACGTGCTGGTCCCCTGGTCGCCTTCGACGCCCAGGTCGGCGGCGTGCTGTGCGCGAACTGCCGATCGGGACGGTCGCTCTCGCCCGAGGGGCTCACCCTCATGCGGCGGTTGGTCGGCGGGGACCTGGGCGGCGCGTTGCGCGAGCGCGACCCCGCGGGCGGCGGCGAGGTCGCCGCCATCGCCACCGAATCGATCGAGCAGCACTTCGGGCGACGGCTCAAGGCCGCCCGCTCGTCGCCGCCGCTGGCCGGGCCGAGGTCCCCGTGAGCGGCCCGGCACGTGAGTTCGGCGTCTACGTCCACGTCCCGTTCTGCGCGCATCGCTGCGACTACTGCGCGTTCGCCACCTACGCCGACCGCGACCACCTGCGCGACGCCTACGTGGAGGCCCTCGTCGTCGAGGTGACGCGCGCGCTCGGCGAGGGGCTTCCCGAGGCGACCTCGGTCTTCTTCGGGGGCGGAACGCCCTCGCGGATCACGCCCGAGCAACTCGTGCGCGTGCTCGACGCGATACCGAGGGTCCCGGACGCCGAGGTCACCGTTGAGTGCAATCCGGAGGACGCCAGCGCCGAGCGCCTGGCCGCCTACCGCGCGGGCGGCGTGACGCGCATGAGCTTCGGGGTCCAGTCCACCCGCCCGGCGGTCCTGGCCGATCTCGGCCGGCGCCACGGGACGATGGCGCACGCCGAGGTGTCGCACGCGGTCACCGACGCGGGCTTTCCCACCTGGAACATGGACCTCATCGTGGGCTCGCGCGCCGAGACCCTCGACGACGTCGCGGCGACGCTCGACGACCTGCTCACCCTGGAGCACCCGCCCCCGCACCTCAGCTGCTACGCGCTGAGCGCCGAGCCGGGAACGCCGCTGGGCCGCGACCCGGCGCGCCACCCCGACGAGGACGCCACCGCCGACGCCTACGACCTGGTCGGACGCACTCTCGAGGCGGCCGGGTACCGCTGGGAGGAGATCTCGAACTGGGCCCGGCCGGGACACGAGTGCCGCCACAACCACCTCTACTGGGAGCAGGGCGACTATCGAGGTTTCGGATCGGCGGCGCACTCGCACCGCGACGGGCGTCGGTGGTGGAACGTGCGCACGCCCGAGCGCTACGTCGACCTGATCGGGCGCGGCGAGAGCGCGGTCGCCGACGAAGAGGTGCTCGACGACGCGACCCGGCGCTTCGAGCACGACGCCCTGGCGCTGCGCACGTCGCGCGGCGTGCCGGTCGAGGCGTTCGCGTCGCTCGACGAGGTGGCGCACCTCGTCGCGGTGAGCGACGGTGTCGTGACGCTCGCGCCGCGCGGCCGCCTGCTCGCCAACCAGGTCATCGTCCGACTAAGGAGCGAGAGGTAGTCCGGTAGCCTTGGTCGATGGACTCGCCGCCCCGCGACCCCGAACTCCTCGACAAGGTCATCAACCTGGCCAAGCGCCGCGGCTTCGTCTTCCCCTCCGCCGAGATCTACGGCGGCTTCCGCTCGACCTACGACTACGGCCCGCTCGGGGTCAACATGCTGCGCAACGTGCGTGAGGCGTGGTGGCGCTCCATGGTCCAGCGCCGCGACGACGTGGTGGGCCTGGACGCCGCGATCCTGGGACCCCCGGCGGTGTGGGCGGCCTCGGGGCACCTCGACACCTTCACCGACCCCCTAGTGGACTGTCGACAGTGCAAGGAGCGCTGGCGCGCCGACAAGATCGACGGGGTCTGCCCGAACTGCGGCTCGACGCAGTTCACCGAGCCGCGGGCCTTCAACCTGATGTTCAAGACGCAGGCTGGCCCCGTCGAGGGCGAGGGCGCGACCGCCTACCTGCGCCCCGAGACCGCCCAGGGGATGTTCACCAACTTCCTCAACGTGCTCACCGCCACGCGCCGGCGCCCGCCCTTCGGCATCGCCCAGATCGGCAAGTCGTTCCGCAACGAGATCACGCCGCAGAACTTCGTCTTTCGCACCCGCGAGTTCGAGCAGATGGAGATGGAGTTCTTCGTCGCCCCCGGCGACGCCGAGACGTGGTACCGCTACTGGATCGAGGAGCGCTTCAACTGGTTCGTCGACCTGGGGATCCCCGCTGAGTCGCTGCGGCGCCACGAGCACGCGGCGGCCGACCTGTCGCACTACTCGCGCGGCACCACCGACATCGAGTTCGAGTTCCCCTGGGGCTTCGACGAGCTTGAGGGCGTGGCCAACCGCGGGGACTACGACCTGATCCAGCATTCGGAGGCCTCCGGGGTGCGCCTCGAGTACTACGACACGGCGTCGGGCGAGCGCTACGTGCCCTACGTGATCGAGCCAGCGGTCGGCTCGACGCGGGCGATGATGGCCTTCCTGCTCGCCGCGTACCACGAGGACGTGGTCGAGGGCGAGTCGCGCACGGTGCTGCGACTGGACCCGCGACTGGCGCCTTACCAGGTGGCCGTGCTCCCGCTGTCGAAGAAGCCGGAGCTCGACGGGCTCGCGCGCGAGGTGGCGAGCCGGCTGCGCGAGCGCTTCGTCGTCGACGTCGACGTCACCCAGTCCATCGGACGGCGCTACCGGCGCCAGGACGAGATCGGCACGCCGTGGTGCGTGACGGTCGATTTCGAGTCGCTCCAGGATCGGGCGGTGACCGTGCGCGACCGTGACACGACCGCCCAGGTGCGCGTGCCGATCGACGAGGTGGTCGCCGAGCTCGCGGGGCGAGTCGCCTCGTAGATGGACCGGGCGCGATCCTTCGGCGCGGTGGCCGAGCTCTACGACCTCTACCGGCCCGCGCCGCCCCCCGAACTCGATGAGTACCTCGGGGCGCTGGAAGGACGCGACGTCCTCGACGTCGCGGCGGGCACTGGCTTGATCACGCGGTTCCTGGAGGCGCGCGAGGCCCGGGTCACCGCCGTCGAGCCGGACCCGGCGATGCGCGCGGTCCTGGAGCGGCGCTCGCCCGCGGCGCGCGTCGTGATCGGCGTGGCCGAGGACCTGCCGGTGGCGGACGCGTCCCAGGACATCGTCGTGACCTCGTCGGCGTGGCATTGGTTCGCGCAGCCGGCCGCGGCGAACGAGTTCGCGCGGTCGCTGCGCGACGGGGGTCGTGCCTTCATCCTCGGCAACGGGCTGGACCGCGAGCGGCACTGGCTCGAGGACCTGGCCGAATCCGGTCGGGCGCAGGACCAGACGCCGCCGCCCGACGCCGGTCGCCACGCGTCGGACGCTCACGAGGACCTCGCCGAGCCCTTCGTCGACGTCGAGTCGTTCCAGATCCCGTGGACGTGGCGTCGCACCGAAGAGCAACTGCTCGGACTGCTGCGCACCTACTCGGCGGCCATCGTGCGCGAGGCTGACGAGCGCGAGGAGCTGATCGACCGGGCCCGCGAGGAGCTGCGCCGAGCCGACTCCGGGGGGGTCCACGACGTGGCGATGGTCATGCACGTGGTGCGCGGGACGCGCGCCGCGCGTTAGGAGTCGGGGCCGGCCCCCGCGGGCGGCAGCGAGTAGGTGACCTGGGCCTTGGCGACGATCGAGGGATCGCCGCGTGAGAAGAGCTCGACGTCGACCACGGCGAGTGACCGGCCCAACTTCAGCAATCGGCCGCGGGCGACCAGGTCGGTGAGGCTCGGCCGGCGCAGGAAGTCGATGTGCAGGCTCGTCGTCACCGCCAGCAGGCGCGGGCCGACCTGGGCGAGGATCGCCACCCAGGCGGCCGTGTCGGCGAGCATCATCATCGCCGGTCCGGACAAGGTGCCACCCGGGCGGCCGTGTCGCTCGGTTACCGGGAGGGCGACGGTGACCGTGTCGCCGTCGACCGACTCGACGACGGGCACGTCGTGGTCGGGAAAGGAGGTCGCGAGGATCTCCTGAAGGGCGGGCGCGTCGAGGGTCGCCACTGCCTAGTCGGTGCGGCTGTAGCTGCGCGTAGCCAGGGGCGTGAGAATCACGAGCGCCCCGAGCCCCCAGACCAGCGTGAGCCACACGGAGCTTCCGACGGGCGCGCCGAGCATCAGTCCGCGCACGGCCTCGGCGGCCTGGGACACCGGCTGATTCCGGGCGAAGACCTGGAGCCAGCCCGGCATGTCGTGGAGCGGGACGAAGACGTTGGACGCGAAGGTCAGCGGGAACACCAGGGGAAAGGCCATCGCCTGGGCCGTCTCGGAGTTGGGCGCGGAGAGACCGATGAACGCGAAGCCCCACGACAGGCAGTACGCGAAGTAGAGCATCAGCAGGCTCGCCTCGACGTAGGCGATCACCCCGCCGCTCGGTCGGAATCCGACCAGGAAGCCGACGCCGGTGATGATGATCACGACCAACACGTTGCGTGCGAGGTCGGCCACCGTGCGCCCCCCAAGCACCGCGAGACGGGCCATGGGCAGGGCCCGGAAACGCTCGATGAGGCCCTTCTGCAGGTCTTCAGCCAAACCGATGGCCGTGTTGATGGCGCCGAAGATCGTCGTCTGAACCAGGATCCCGGGAATCAAGAAATTGACGTAATGGCCCTGTCCGATGCCGGGAGTGTGGATCGCACCACCGAAGACGTAGCGGAAGAGCAGGACGAACATGATCGGCTGGACGAACATGAATACGACGGCGGTCGGGATGCGGATCATGGCGAGGAGATCACGCTGGGCGATCACCAGCACGTCGCTGGCCACCCATTTCAAGGAGCTCCGCTGGGCGGTCGAGGCGCTCGTCGTGGTCGTTGTCGCGGTGGACGTCATGAGCGGATCCTTCGTCCGGACCGACCCGCCAATACGTCCTCGGCGGCGTCCTCTTCGGTCCTATGCCCGGTCAGGTTGAGGAAGACGTCGTCCAGGCTGGGTTCTCGCAGCATCAGCCCCGAGAGGGTGAGGCCCGCGCTGTCGAGGCGTCGCATCGCTTCGGCGGCGGCCGCCGGGCCCGCGTCGATGGTGAGCTCGACGATCGATCCGTCAACGTTGGCGGGCTTGTCGGAGAGGTCGCGTATCAGCTCCACGCCGCGCTCAGCCTGGGACGTGGAGGCGAAGGTCAGCGAGAGCACGGTCGCCCCGAGGCGGGTCTTGAGTTCCTGGGGCGTTCCCTCGGCGATCACGTGTCCGTGGTCGAGCACCACCAGCTGGTGGGCCAGACGATCGGCCTCCTCCAGGTACTGGGTGGTCAGCAGGACCGTGACGCCCTCTTCGACGAGCCGCTCGATCATCGACCAGAGGTCTTGGCGGCTCTGCGGGTCGAGCCCGGTCGTCGGCTCGTCCAGAAAGAGCAGGGGCGGGTCGGCCACCAGAGCCGCCGCCACGTCCAGGCGGCGTCTCATGCCCCCTGAATAGGTCTTGCACGCGCGATGCGCGGCATCACTGAGGCCGAAGTCCTCGAGGAGTTGGTTCGCGCGAGGGATGACGACGCTGCGCGGCAGGTGGTTGAGGAGTCCCACCATGCGGAGGTTCTCGAAGCCGGTGAGGTTCTCGTCGACGGTGGCGCTCTGGCCGGCCAACCCGATGCTGCGCCGGACCTCGTCGGCGTGGGTCACCACGTTGAACCCGTTGACCGTGGCCGTGCCCGACGTCGGCGAGAGGATCGTGGACAGTATGCGGATCATCGTGGTCTTGCCCGACCCGTTCGGACCCAGGAGCCCGAACACCCGACCGCGAGGCACGTGCAGCGAGACGCCGGCGAGGGCCTTGACTTCGCCGTCCTTGAACGTGCGAACCAGGTCGAGTACCTCGACGGCGAATTCGGACATGGGTCGGAGTCTAGGGAGTGCTCGCGACACCTCCGACCTTGCGGCGCCGCCGAGGCGGTACCTTCAAGACGTGAGCATTTCGGAGAGTGAGATCGCCCAGGTGCGCTCGGCCACGGACATCGTGGCGCTGATCTCCGAACACGTGGCGCTCAAGAAGACCGGTCGGCGCTGGAGCGGCCTGTGCCCCTTCCACCCCGAGAAGACGCCATCGTTCTCGGTGAACGCCGAAGAGGGCCTCTACTACTGCTTCGGGTGCCGAGCCACCGGCGACCAGATCACCTTCGTGCGCGAGATCCAGCACCTCGACTTCGTCGAGGCGGTGCGCCAGCTGGCCGACCGGGCGGGCATCCAGTTGCACGAGGAGGACGCCAGCGGCCCAGCGCGCAAGGAGCGCCAGGAGTACCTCGACGTCATGGCGCGCGCCGTTGCCTGGTACCACGACCGCCTGCTCAGCTCGCCCGAGGCTCGGCCCGCGCGCGACTACCTTCGATCGCGCGGCATCGACGGCGATCTGGCTCGACGCTTCGTCCTCGGATGGGCCCCCGACGCCTGGGACGCCCTCTCGACGTCGCTGGACCTGTCCGCGAAGGTGCTCGAGGGCACGGGACTGGGCTTCGTGAACCGGGCCGGACGGCGTCAGGACTCGCTACGGGCCCGGATCATCTTTCCCATCCTCGATCCCTCCGGCAAACCGATCGCCGTGGGCGGCCGGGTCTTGCCGGGCCAGGCGTCGCGCGCCGACGGACGAGAGGAGCCGAAGTACAAGAACAGCCCCGAGACCGTGATCTACTCCAAGCGCCGGACGCTCTACGCGCTCAACTGGGCCAAGGATGACGTGATTCGCTCGGGTGAGATCGTGGTGTGCGAGGGATACACCGACGTCATCGCCTTCTTCGCAGCCGACCTGCCCCGCGCGGTCGCCACCTGCGGGACGGCGTTGGGCGAGGAGCACTTCCGGCTCATGCGCAACTTCGCCAAGCGCATCGTGCTGGCCTACGACGCCGACGCGGCCGGCCAGAGTGCGGCGGCGTCGGTCTACCAGTGGGAGCGCCAACACGAGGTGGACGTGGCGGTGGCCAAGCTCCCTCCGGGCACCGACCCGGCTGACCTGGCTCGCAGCGACCCAGAAGCGCTCCGTCGCGCCGTGGCCGACGCCGTGCCGTTCCTTCGTTTTCGACTCGACCGCGTGCTCGAGGTCGCGAATCTCACCACCGCCGAGGGTCGCGCCCGTGCGGGTGAAGCGGCCCTACCGGTCCTGGCCGAGCACCCGAGTGAACTGGTGCGCGACCAGTACGTGATGGACGTGGCCGACCGGCTCCGATTGGAGTCGACGACGCTGCGGACCCGGCTCGCCGCGATCGTGCGCGGAGGCGCAATTCGCCTGGCGGGTCCCGACGCGGGGGTCGCGGTGCGCGAGCGCCCGACCCCGTCGGCGGTCGAGGTCGCCATGCCGCGCCCGGGCTACGAGGCCCTGCGCCTGCGCTTTCACTGTCCCGACCAGGTTCGCGACCGCCTCTACGCCGCGTACTTCGTCAACGAGATCCAGCGGCTGGTCTTTGAGGGACTCGAGTCCGGCCGACCCGTGCCCGAGGTCATCGACGACATGGCCCGCCACGGCGACGACATCGCCGCGCACG
>DAIOGY010000057.1:0-8168 GCA_036745005.1 Acidimicrobiales bacterium
CCGAGTCGAGTGCCACCGACAGGTCCATCACCGCGGCCAGGCCGACGCCGCCCGCCACGCAGTGCCCGTCGAGGCGCCCGACGAACGGCTTGGCCGAGCGTTGGATCCGGTTGAAGAGGGCGCCCAGGTTGACCAGCGGGCCGGCGCCGTCTGACTCGCGGTCGGCGAGGTTGGCCCCGGCACAGAAGACCCGGCCCCGGTTGGTCACGACCGCGAGGCGCACGCGCTCGTCGGCCTCGATCGCGTCGAGAGCCGAGATGAACTCGGAAACCAGGGCCCGGCTGAGGACGTTGCGATGATCGGCGTCGGCCAACGTGATCGTGGCGACGGCGTCGTCGACCGAGAGCTCAACCAGCGACACGACGGCCCCCGGGCGGTGGCCCATCGCTGGGGGGGCCGGCGAAGGCCTGGGCGCGCGTCAGCCAGTCGCGCCCGAGGTCGCCGGCGACGAGCGCGGTGTCGTCGAGGTGACGACGCTGGGTGACCACCAGGCAGAAGTCGTGGGCCGAACCCGTGACGGTGTCCGCCGCGTCGAGCTCGCCCCAGATCCAGCGCTGGTCGTCCGGGCCGGTGAGGTCGACGCGCACCAGCTCCTTCGGCGGCTCCTCGCCGCGCACCCGATAGGACCAGGCGCGCGTGAGGTACCCGAGGTGAGCGACGTGGCGCAGGCGCGGCGTCACCGGGTGCGCCACGCCCAGCGCGTCGGCGATGTCGTTGCCGTGGGCCCAGGCCTCCATCAGGCGCGCGCCGAGGAAGGAGGCCGCCGACATCGTCGGCCCGTACCACGCGACGCGCTGACCCTCGGTCAGCGTCGTGGCCACGAGGTCGAGGGCGGAGCGCTGCACCCGCCACTCACCGAGGAGTTCCGCGGGGGTCATCGCGCGATACGGGGCCAGGGTGAAGTCGTCGACACCGACGTCGCTCGCCCCGCCCACCAGCTCCGCCACGTGCACCGCGAACTGATCGGCGTCGGTGATCGCGATCGCCGCCGCGTGGTCGAAGTAGGCGAGGTGGCCCACCTGGTCGGCGATGGTCCAGCCCGGACTCGGGGTGGGCGCCGGCCAGGCCGCGTCGTCGAGCGTGTCGAGGAGCGCCTGGAGCGCCACGTGCTCGTCGCGCAGGTCGTCGCGCACCGCGTCGAGGTCGCTCACGGCACCCCCAACAGGGCCGCGGGCACGTCGACCACGCGGCTGCGCAGCCATTCACCGAGCCCCTTGGCCTGGGCGTCCTGGCGCGTCGACGCGGCGACACCCTCTTCTAAGAGTCCGTGCAGCACGAAGTTGAGCGCCCGGATCGCCGGCAGCCGATGTCGCTCCACGTCGAGCGCCGCCGCCTCGGGCAGGAGGCGGACCAGCTGATCGAGGGTGAGGAACTCGTCGAGCCACGCCCAGGCGTCGTCGCGACGGGCGAAAACGCCGAGGTTGGCGTCGCCGCCCTTGTCGCCCGAGCGCGCGCCCACGACTAGCCCGAGGGGGACCCGGGCCGTGGGACCATCCGGCACGGCCGCGCTCGGTCCCGCCAAGGGCGTGACGACGACCGACCCGGTGGGGGCGAGCGAGTCGACGACGGCCGTCTCCTCACCGAGGACCGTCACGTACTGAGGCACGAGCGACGAGGGCACTCGCGATGGCCGGTACACGCCGAAGGGCGAGCCACCCGAGGGCGTCGAGCCGACGAGGAAGAAGCCCGGGATCGTGGCGAGCGCGAGCTCGACCGCGGCGTTGGCGACCGCGCGACCGACCTTGAGCTCGTCGCGGTCCTTGAGCGTCAGGCGCCACAGCGAGACCGCCTCCTCGTTGGTGGCCGGATCGGCCTTGTCGGTGCGCACCAGGCGCGTCGTGACGCCGTCGAACTCCTCGCGCCGGTGCGGGCAGGCCCGCCAGAACGCCTCGTCGAGCAGCGCGGCCAGCGCCTCCTCGTCGAGGCCGGTGATCGCCACGTTCACGTCCTGGCGGTAACCGCCGAGCTCGTTCATCGCCACCTTGAGCGTGCTCGGCGGCGCCTCGCCGCGCACGCCGAAGATTCGCACGCGATCGCGGTTCACCTGCTCGAGGCTGATCGTGTCGAAGCGCGCCGACACATCGGGGCCGAGGTACGTCGGCGCGCCGATCTCGTAGAGCAGCTGGGAGGTGACCGTGCCGACCGAGACCTCACCGCCCGTGCCCTCGTGCTTGCCCACGATCGACGAGCCGTCCTCGGCGACCTCGACCCAGGGGAAGCCCACGTGCTCCATGCCGGGCACCTCGGTGAAGAACGAGTAGTTGCCGCCCGTCACCTGCGCCCCGCATTCGACGACGTGGCCGGCCACCACCGCGCCGGCGAGGGCGTCGAAGTCGTCGCGGGCCCACCCGTGGCGCCACGCCGCGGGGCCGCAGACGAGCGCGGCGTCGGTCACCCGACCGGTGACGACGACGTCGGCGCCGCGCGTGAGCGCCTCGACGATCCCGAAGCACCCGAGGTAGGCGTTCGCCGAGACGAATCGAGAGATGTCACCCACCGGCGCGCCCGTGTCGAGATGCGCCAGGTCCACCCCGGCGGAGATCAACTCGTCAAGGCGCGGGAGCAGGTCGTCACCGTTCACGTAGGCCACGCGCGCGGACAGGCCGAGCCGCTCGGCGATCTCGGCCACCGCCTCGGCGCAGCGTTGCGGTTCGAGTCCGCCCGCGTTGGACACGACCTTGATGCCGCGCTCCAGGCACGGTCCGAGCACCTCGTCCATCTGCGTCAGGAAGCTGCGCGCGTAGCCCACGCCGGGTTGGCGCAGGCGGGTTCGCGCGAGGATGAGCATCGTGAGCTCGGCCAGCCAGTCGCCGGTCAGCACGTCGATCGGCCCGTCCGCGACCATCTCGCGCGCGGCGGAGATCCGGTCGCCGAAGAACCCCGAGCAGTTGGCGATCCGAATCGGCGCGGCCATCAGAGGATCTCGTCGATGGTGAGCAGGATCTCACCGCTGGATACCTGTTGCCCGGCCGCCACGTAGAGCTCGGCGACGGTACCGGCGTGGGGCGCGGTGATGACATGCTCCATCTTCATAGCCTCCATCACGACGAGCGTCTCGCCGGCGACCACCGCCTGGCCCGCGGTGACGCGCACGTCGCTCACCAGCCCCGGCATGGGCGCGACCAGCCCACCGTGGACCACTTCGGCCCCCGGGACGGCGAAGCGGGCCACCACCTCGAAGTCGAGCGTGCCGCGCGGGCACTGGACATAGAGGGCGTTGCCGGAGCGCGTCACGCGCGACCGCGCGCGCCGGCCGTCGAGCTCGAGGTCGATCTCGCGCTCGCTCCAGCGGTGCACGCGCGCCCTCGAGCGCTCGCCCACGTCGAAGGAGCCGTCACGACGGGCGCGGTAGGCGACGTCGATCTGGTGCTCGCCATGGCGCAGCGAGACCTGCTGGCGCGGCAGGCGCGCGTTGCGCCACCCGGTCGGCACCGGGGCCAGCACCGGGGCGTGAGCCCGGTTCGCTCCCGCGATCCACAAGACGCCGGCGATCGCACCGCGCCACCGCTCGGCCTGAGACGCGTCGAGCGACCGGGCCGGCGCGTGGCGCTCGATGAAGTCGGTCGTCGTGTCGCCGGCGATGAAGCCCGGGTGCCGCAGGGTCGCCGCCAGGAAGTCGCGGTTGGTCGTCACGCCCCCCAGGTGCACGCGCTCGAGGGCGAGGGCCAGGGTCGCCGCGGCTTCGTGGCGCGTGGGCGCGTGGGCGATCACCTTGGCGAGCAGCGGGTCGAAGTCGACGGAGACCCGCGAACCGGTCACCACGCCCGACTCCCACCGCACCGCGGGATCGACGGCGGGCTCGAACACGGCGAGCGTCCCGGTGGCCGGCAGGAAGCCGGCGGACGGGTCCTCGGCGCACAGCCGCGCCTCGATGGCCCAGCCGGTCGTCGTCACGTCGGCCTGGGTGAACTCGAGGGGCGCGGCGAAGGCCACGATGAGCTGGAGGCGCACGAGGTCGACCCCGGTCACCATCTCGGTCACCGGGTGTTCGACCTGCAGGCGGGTGTTCACCTCCAGGAAGAAGAAGTCGCCGCTGTCGTCGTCGACCAGGAACTCCACGGTGCCCACCGAGCGGTACCCGATGTGGCGCGCCAGGGTCACCGCCGCCTCGCCGAGGGCCGCGCGACGAACGTCAGTCAGCGCCGGCGAGGGTGACTCCTCGATGAGCTTTTGGTGGCGACGCTGGATCGAGCACTCGCGCTCGCCCAGGTGCACGAGATGGCCGTAGTCGTCGCCGACGATCTGGACCTCGACGTGGCGCGAGCGCGCCACGTAGTGCTCGAGGAAGACCCGGTCATCGCCGAAGGCGGCCCCGGCCTCGCGCCGGGCCGCGGCCATTGCCTCGTCGAGTCCGGCGGGGTCGTCGACGACGCGCATGCCCTTGCCCCCGCCGCCGGCGACGGCCTTGACCAGCAGCGGGTAGCCGACGGCGGAGGCCTGGGCGGGATCGTCGGTGGACGCCAGCACGGGCAGACCCGCCTCGACCGCGCGCGACTTGGCCGAGAGCTTGTCGCCCATCGCCGCGATGATCTCAGGCGGGGGGCCGACCCAGCGCAGCCCGGCGGCCAGCACGGCTTCGGCGAAGCCCGGGTTCTCCGCCAGGTACCCGTAGCCCGGGTGCACCGCCTCAGCCCCGCAGGCCCGCGCGGCCTCGACGATCGCGGGGACGTCGAGGTAGCCGGTCTCGAGGCGCAGGGCCTCGTCGGCGTCGGCGACGAAGGGGGCGTCGGCGTCCGCGTCGACGTAGACCGCGACGCAGCGCATCCCCATGGCCCGAGCGCCGCGGATGATCCGGCGCGCGATCTCGCCCCGGTTGGCGATGAGCAGCGTCGTGCTCACAGGCGGAAGACCCCGTAGCCGGTCGCTCCCTCGATGGGCCGCGATCGGACGACCGACAGGCACATCCCCAAGACGGTGCGCGTGTCGCGCGGGTCGATGACGCCGTCGTCGCTGATCGCCCCCGTCGCCGCGAGCGCCAGGGAGCCCTGCTCCTGGGCCTCCTCGACGGCCTCGACGATCTTGGCGTCCTCGGCCTCGTCGAAGACCTCGCCCTTGCGCGCGGCCTGGGCTCGGCGGACCTGGCTCATGACGCCGGCGATCTGCTTGGGACCCATGACCGCGATCTTCGCCGTCGGCCAGAGAAAGGTGAACCGGTTGCCGAAGGCGCGCCCCGACATCCCGTAGGTGCCGGCGCCGTAGGAGGAACCGACGATCACGGTGAGGTGCGGGACCGTCGAGTTCGTCACGGCGTTGAGCATCTGCGAGCCCTTCTTGATGATGCCCTCGGCCTCGGCCTCGCGACCGACCATGTAACCCGTGATGTTCTGGATGAAGACCAGCGGGACGTCGACCTGGTTGCAGAGCTGGATGAACTGGCCCGCCTTCTCGGCCGCCCGGGGATGGATGACCCCGTTGTTGCCGAGGATCCCCACCGGGAACCCGTGGATCGAGGCCCACCCGCACACGAGCGTCGGACCGTAGCGGGCCTTGAACTCCTCGAATCGCGACCCGTCGACGACGCGCGCGATGATCTCGCGCGCGTCGACCGGCTGTCGCAGGTCGCGGCTCACGATCCCGAGGAGCTCGTCGGGGTCGCAGGCGGGCTCCTCGACGACGAAGGCTGCACCAGGCCCGCGCTTGCGCCAGTTCAAGTGCGAGACCACCTCGCGGCAGATGCGAATCGCGTCCATCTCGTCCTCGGCGAAGTAGTCACCGAGACCCGAGACGTCCGCGTGCATCTGCGCGCCGCCGAGCGTCTCGTCATCGGACTCTTCGCCGGTGGCCATCTTCACCAGGGGCGGCCCGGCCAGGAAGATCTTGGACTGCTCCTTGACCACGATGTTGTAGTCCGAGAGACCCGGCTGGTAGGCGCCGCCGGCCGTCGAGGACCCGAAGACCACGCACACGGTCGGCACGCGCATGCGCGACAGCTCGATGAGGTCGTAGAAGAAGCGGCCGCTCTCGGCGAAGTGGGCGGTGGCCATGCGGCCCCCGCCCCCGCCCCCGCGCACTCGCAGGTCGGCGCCCGCGGACTCGACGAAGCTGACGTAGGGGATCTGGTTGTCGCGCGCGATCTCCAGCGCCCTCGACCACTTCTTGGCGGAGTAGGCGGTGAGCGCCCCGCCCAGCACCGTGGGATCGTTGCCCATGACCACGCATTCGACGCCGGCGATCACGCCGATGCCCACGACCATTCCACCGCCCAGCGTGTAGTCCGACCCGTACGCGGCCAGGGCGGAGATCTCCAGGAAGGGCGAATCCGGGTCGAGAACCGCGGCGATGCGTTCGCGAACGGGCATCTTGCCGCGCGAGCGCAGGCGCTCGGTCGCCGCGGGTCCGCCCCCGGCCTCGGCGGTGTCGAGCAGCTCATCGATTTGGGCGAGTTGCGCGAGCATGTCGGCGCGGTTCTGCTTGAACTGCACGGTCGATGTGTCGAGCGACGACCGGAACGGCGCAGCGAGCGGCCGGAGCTCCATGGGCCGATACTACCGAGCGACCCGCGACGCTTTTTCGAGCGTGGTCAGGGAGAAGAAGGCGACGTCGCGGTGGCGCTCGGCATCGGCGACGTCGCGTCGGGTCGTCGCGCGCGGCGACGCTCACCCCGGTCGCGGCGAGGAACGCCGGTAAGGTGGTGTCGATGCGTGTCGCCCTCGGATCCGACCACGCCGGCTTCGAACTCAAGGCCGCGCTGGTCGCCAGCCTGGTCGCTCAGGGCCACGCCGTCCTCGACCTGGGCACGATGAACGCGACGGACCCGGTCGACTACCCGGATTTCGGCGAGGCGGTCGGTCGGGCGGTCGTCGAGGACCGTGCCGACCTCGGGGTCGCGGTGTGCGGCACCGGGATCGGCGTCTCCATCGCCGCCAACAAGGTGCCCGGCGTCCGGGCCGCGGTGGCCCACGACGCCACGTCAGCGCGCCTCGCCCGCGAGCACAATCACGCCAACGTGCTGTGCCTCGGCGCGCGCCTGATCGGCGTGCCCGTCGCCGTCGACGCCCTGGACGCTTGGCTGTCGGCCACGCCCGGCGAGGGCCGTTACCTGCGCCGATTGGCCAAGCTGTCCGCGCTGGACGCGAGCCTGACGCCAAGGTAGGGAGGATCGAACGTGGGCTCATCGCCCTTCGACGCGTGGATCGTCAACGACGCCGAGGTGACCGACCTCTTGGCGCGCGAGTGGGGTCGCCAGAACTCCACCGTGCAGCTGATCGCCAGTGAGAACTTCGCGTCGCCGTCGGTGCTCGCGGCCACCGGCTCGGTCCTCACCAACAAGTACGCCGAGGGCTACCCCGGGCGCCGCTACTACGGCGGCAACCAGGTCGTCGACGAGATCGAGGACCTCGCCCGCCGACGCCTGACGGCGCTCTTCGGCGCGGATCACGCCAACGTCCAGCCCCACTGCGGCGCCAACGCCAATCTCGCCGCGTACCAGGCGGTGCTCGAACCCGGCGACACGGTTCTGGCGATGCGCCTCGACCAGGGCGGCCACCTCACGCACGGCTCGCCGGCGTCGATCACCTCCAAGATCTGGCGCTTCGTCGCCTACGGGGTGACGCCGCGCTCGGACGACCCGTCCGCCCCGGGCGAGATCATCGACTTCGACAACGTGCGCGACCTGGCCAAGGAACACCACCCCAAGCTGATCGTCGCCGGAGCCACCGCCTACGCGCGGCGCATCGACCCGGCGCCGTTCCGCGAGATCGCCGACGAGGTCGGGGCGCTCTTGATGTTCGACGCGGCGCACGTGGCGGGCCTCATCGTCGGCGGCGCGCACCCCAACCCGACGCCCGCCGCCGATGTCGTCACCTTCACGACCCACAAGACCTTGCGCGGACCTCGCGGCGGCGCCATCGTCTGCCGGGCGGAACTTGCCAAGAAGGTGGACGCCGCGGTGTTCCCCGGACAACAGGGGGGCCCGCTCGAGAACGTCATCGCGGCCAAGGCGGTCGCCTTCAAGGAGGCCGCGCAGCCGAGCTTCGCGCAGTACGCGCGACGGGTCGTGTCCAACGCCAGCGCCTTCGGCTCGGCACTGCGCGACGAAGGCTTCCGACTGGTCTCGGGCGGCACCGAGAACCACATGGTGCTGCTCGACCTGCGCGACTTCGACGCCGACCTGACGGGCAAGGAGGCGCAGGAGGTGCTCGACCGCGCCGGGATCACGACCAATCGCA
>DAIOGY010000058.1:0-8167 GCA_036745005.1 Acidimicrobiales bacterium
CGACCGGCGAAGAGGAGCCGGCGACGCGTCAGGAACAGGTGGGGCGCGTCCGACGACGGCTCGCCGGTCGGTCGCGTCACGGCCTAGGGCTGAATGGCCGGAACGCTGGTGTAGATGCCCAGCCACTTCTGCGACAGCGCCGCCATCGTCCCGTTGGCCCGGAGCGCGCCGATCGCGGTGTTGATGCAGCCGACCAGCTGGCTCTGCTTCTGGAAGAGCAGGCCATAGTGCTCGCCCACGCCGGGGAACTGTCCGACCTGGGTGGCGATGGACTTGTTGTGCTTGCCCAGGATCTGGGAGGTCGCCATGTACTGGCCCGTCGGTGTGTCGATGACGATCGCGTCGATCTGGCCGGTCTTCAAGGCGAGCACCGCCTGGTCGAGGGTCGAGTAGACGCGCGGAGAACGGGTCGGCTTGATGTGGTCGTAGATGTAGGCCAGCCCCGTCGTGCCGACCTGGTCGCCGTAGAGGTAGGTCTTGAGCTGCGCCGGGCTGTGCTTGGTCACGATGGGGTCGGTCTTGAGCGCGACGATCGACTGCTGGACGTCGTAGTAGCTGCGCGAGAACGTGACGGCCTTCGCGCGGTCGGCCGTGTAGGAGATCTCGTTGATGTCGAAGTCGAAGGACTTGGGACCGGGCGTGTAGCTCGAGTCGAAGGCCTCGGTCACCCACACGACGTCGGACTTGGCGATGCCCAGGACGTGGGCCAGCGCGTAGACCACGGCCGACTCGTAGCCCTTGGCGTTGGACGGCTTGTTGTTGACGAACCACGGCGGGTACACCGGGTTGTCGGTGGCCACGGTCAGCTTGCCGCGGGTGAACTCGTGGGTGAGGATGGTGCTGCGGCAGTTGGTCAGGCTGGGCGTGGAGACGGCGGCGCCGCCGGTCGAGGCGTACGAGACCGCCGTCAGCAGCGAGACCCCCAGGAGTGCGGCGAGCAGAGTGCGCAGGTGGCGCATGACCAGTCCCTTCGTGGTTGACGCGGTGAACGTGGTTCGTAGTGTAACGCCGCGACCTCTCCGGCCAGGGGCCAGGCGCGTTCGCGCTCCGGCCCTCGGGTCGGCGCGACCAGTCACTAGGATGGGCTCGCTGGGAGAGGTGGGTGAGTTCGGTTTAAACCACATTCCTGCTAAGAATGCGGCCCGCTTATACGGGCCCGAGGGTTCAAATCCCTCCCTCTCCGCCACCGACACCGAGCGCCCGGCGCTCGGTGTCGCCACGTGAGGAGTGCAGTGCGCTACTGGATCGAGACGCTGGGGTGCCCCAAGAACCAGGTCGACTCCGACAAGCTGTCGGGGCTCCTCGAGACGCAGGGCTATCGCGCCGCCACGTCGCCCGACGACGCCGAGCTGGTGGTCGCCAACACCTGCGCCTTCATCGAGGCCGCGCGCGAGGAGTCGATCGCGACCGTGCTCGATCTCGCCGATCGCAAGCGTGCCGGATCCCGCCTGGTCGTGACGGGGTGCATGGCCGAGCGCTACGGCGACGAGCTCGCCGCGGCGCTGCCCGAGGTCGACCTCGTCGCCGGCTTCGGCCAGTCGCTCCTCGACACCACGCCCGTGGCGCTGCGACGCCGGTCGGTGCCCGCCTTCGACCTGCTCAACCTGCCGCGACCGGCGGGCGCGCGCCCGTGGGCCTACGTCAAGATCGCCGAGGGGTGCGACCGGCGGTGCGGCTTCTGCGCCATCCCGACCTTCCGCGGCGATCAGCGCTCCCGCTCGGTCGACGAGATCCTCGTCGAGGCGCGCGCGCTGGCGGCCGGGGGCGCGAAGGAGATCATCCTCATCGCCCAGGACCTCGCGAGCTGGGGACACGACCGTCGTCGCGCCGGCCGGGGCGAGCCGGTCGAGGCGCTCGAGACCGGCGCCCGCCAGCCCCTGGTGGAGCTGGTGGGCGCCCTGCGCGACGAGGTCGAGTGGGTGCGGCTCCTCTACCTGTATCCGTCGGGCCTCACGACCGGGCTGATCGACGCGATCCTGGCGACCGGCGTTCCCTACTTCGACCTCTCGCTCCAGCACGTGACGCGCCCGCTCCTGCGCGCGATGCGCCGCTGGGGCGACGCCGAGCGGTTCCTCGAGCGGATCGCGGCGATCCGTCGCGCCGAGCCCTCGGCGGCGTTTCGCTCATCGTTCATCCTGGGGTACCCCGGCGAGACCGAGGACGACCAGCGCGCCCTCCTGGCGTTCCTCGACGAGGCCCAGCTCGACTGGGCCGGCTTCTTCACGTTCTCGCCCGAGGAGGGCACGCCCGCGATCGACCTGCCCGACCCAGTGGACCGCGCCCTGGCCCTCGAGCGCCTGCGCGAGGTCAGCGAGCACCAAGACGCCATCACCGCCCGGCGCCGCGACGCCCTGGTCGGAACCCGTCAGCGCGTGCTGGTCGACGCCGTCGGAGTCGGCCACGGCGTGCACGAGTGCCCCGAAATCGATGGCATTGTGAGGGTGGACCCGTCACTGGCGGTGGGAGAGTTGGCGGAGTGTCTCGTGGTGGCGAGCCACGGGACCGACCTGGAGGCGGTGCGGGCATGACCGAGCAGCGGACCTACGGGGAGACCGCGCTGCTCACGCCCGCGAACCTGATGACGGCCTTCCGCCTCCTCGTGGCGCCGGTCTTCATCTACATGATCATCTTCCACCGGATCTCGTGGTGGACGACGCTGGTGGGGTTCCTCGCCGCGGTCTCGGACTACTTCGACGGCATCGTCGCGCGCCGTCACGGCACGACGACCTCGGGCGCGTTCCTCGACCCCCTGGCCGACAAGGTGATCGTGCTGGGCAGCCTCTACGCGCTGGTCATCGCCCGGCCCCACGGGATCACTGCGTTCCTCGCGCCCGCGATCGTCATCACGGTGCGCGAGGTGTGGATGAGCGTGTATCGCTCGCGCGCCGCCCAGCGAGGCGTCTCGATCCCGGCGAGCCCGCTGGCGAAGTGGAAGACCTTCGTCCAGGACTGGGCGATCGCGTTCTGCGTGATCCCGCTGACCGCCCATCACCTGGTGATCGGCGTGACCACGATCTGGGTCGCGGCCGCCATGACCCTCTACACCGGCTGGCAGTACTACCGCGACGGCAGGCGGGCGGGGCTTCGTGCGAGTTGAGATCGTCGCGGTCGGCAGCGAGCTCCTGCTGGGCCAGATCGCCGACACGAACTCCCAGTGGCTGGCGGAGCAATTGGCCGCCCACGGGCTGGACTCGCACTTCCACCAGCACGTCGGCGACAACCAAGAGCGCATGGTGCTGGCCTTCCGCACGGCGCTCGCGCGCAGCGACGCCGTGATCGTCTGCGGCGGGCTCGGACCGACCCAGGACGACATCACCCGCGCGGCCCTGGCCGAGGTCATGAACGTCCCCCTCGAGCGCGACGACGAGATCGTGACGAAGATCCGTGCGATGTTCGAGTCGCGGGGCCGGTCCATGCCCGACAACAACCTGCTCCAGGGCGACGTGCCGCGCGGCGCGACCATCATCGCCCAGGCCCGGGGGACGGCCCCGGGCCTCATCTGTCCCGTGGGCCGCAAGGTCGTCTACGCGCTGCCCGGGGTGCCCTACGAGCTGCACGAGATGTTCGAGCGCGCCGTGCTGGGCGACCTGGTGGAGCGCGAGCGCGACAGCGGCGCGACCACCGTGATCGTGAGCCGCGTGCTGCGCACGTGGGGGACCAGCGAGTCGGCCCTCGCCGACGCGCTGGGCGAGCGCTTCGACGCCCTCGCCGGGGAGCGCGTCACGATCGCCTTCCTGGCGTCGGGCATCGAGGGGATCAAGGTGCGCCTCACCGCGCGCGGCGAGAACGCGGCGCACACCACGTCACTCCTGGCTGAGGAGGAGGGCCGGGTCCGCGCCCTCGTGGCCGAGCGCTTCGGCGACATCGTCTTCGGCGTGGACGACCAGACGATGGAGGACGTCGTCGCCGAGCGACTCAGCGCGCGCGGCCTGACGCTGGCGGTGGCCGAGTCGCTGACCGGCGGGCTCATCGCCAGCCGGCTGGTGAACGTGCCCGGCGCCTCGAACTGGTTCCGCGGCGGCGTCGTGAGCTACGCCTCACAGGTGAAGTTCGACCTGCTCGGCGTGGCGCCCGGCCCGGTGGTGAGCGCCGCCGCCGCCGAGTCGATGGCCGTGGGGGTGGCGGCCCTGCTCGGCTCCGACGTCGGACTCGCCGTGACCGGGGTCGCGGGTCCCGACGAGCAGGACGGCCAGCCCGCCGGCACGGTCTTCGTGGGCCTGTGCCGAGGCGACGACGTCGAATCCGCGGCGCTGCGCCTGCCGGGGGACCGCCCGCGCGTGCGCGCCTACGCCGCGATCAGCGCGCTCGACGTCCTGCGCCGCGCGATGGACCGCGCGCCGGCGAGTTAGCGTCGAACCGACGGAAGGGACCGCGTGATGGCGCTCGAGGTGAAGATCGATCCGTCGTCGGCGGGCCTGGACGAGGGTCGCCTGGCAGGCGTCGCCGCGCACTTCGACCGCTACGTGGCCGACCGACGCCTGCCGGGGTGGCTGGTCACCGTCTCGCGCGGCGGCGAGCTCGCGTGGGTGGGCCGTGGCGGCTTCCGCGACCGCGAAGCCGGCCTCGCGGTCAGCGACGACACGATCTGGCGGATCTACTCGATGACCAAGCCCCTCACGGCGATCGCCGCGATGTGCCTCTACGACGAGGGGCTCTTCGACCTCAACGACGAGGTGGGTCAGTGGATCGAGGAGCTGCGCGAGCCGCGCGTCTACGTCGGCGGGCCCGCCGAGGACCCCCAGACGCGCCCGGCCACGGCGCCGGTGAGGGTCCACCACCTCCTCACCCACACGAGCGGGCTCACCTACGGCTTCCAGCGTCGCCACCCGCTCGACGCCATCTATCGGGCCAAGGGGTACGACTTCGGGTGGCCCCACGGCCACGACCTGGCGACCGCGGTGCGCGACTGGTGCTCGAGCCCGCTGCTCTTCGAGCCCGGCGAGCGCTGGAACTACTCGGTGGCCACCGACGTGCTCGGCCGCCTGATCGAGCTCTGGAGCGGCCAGAGCCTCGACGAGGTCGTGCGCGAACGGGTGACGGACCCCCTCGCAATGGCCGACACCGAGTGGTGGTGCCCCGAGGACAAGCAGGAGCGCCTGGCCGCGCTCTACGTGCCCGGAGCCAGCGGCGCCGAGCCCTTCGAGCTGCTGGGCCGCGGCGCGCGCCATCGCCCCAGCATGTTCGGCGGCGGCGGGGGGATGGTCTCGACGGCCCGCGACTACGAGCGCTTCATGGCGATGCTGGTGCGCGGGGGCGAGCTGGACGGGGTGAGGATCCTCTCGCGCGCCACGCTGGCCCTCATGACGTCCAACCACCTGCCCGGGGGCGCCGACCTGACGGCGCGCGCCGAGGACAGCTACGCCGAGGTCGACTACGAGGGGCTGGGCTACGGCCTCGGCTTCGCGGTCGTCGTCGACGGCGTCGCGAACCGGTCGCCGCTCTCGAACGGCACCTTCCTGTGGGGCGGTGCCGCCTCGACGTTGTTCTGGGTCGACCCGCACGAGGAGCTGAGCGTCGCCTTCTACACCCAGCTGGTGCCCACCGGGACCTACCCGCTGCGCCGCCAGCTCCAGCAGCTGGTGTACGGGGCGCTAGCCGACTAGCCGACTAGCCGACTAGGCGGCTCAGCGGCCCAGCCGGCGCCCGACCATCGACGCGGCCTCGACGTCGGCCACGGCGGGCGAGAAGAGGAATCCCTGGCCGAACTCGCAGTTGAGGTCGAGCAGGCGGTCGAACTGCCCGGGCGTCTCGATGCCCTCGGCGACCATCGTGACGCCGAGCTTGTTGCCCAGCGAGACGATGGCCTCGAGCAGCGTGTCGTTGTGGGCGCTGTCGAAGGAGGGGCTGACGAAGTACCGGTCGATCTTGATGATCTGGGGCGCCAGGCGCACCAGGTACGACAGCGACGAGTAGCCGGTGCCGAAGTCGTCGAGCGCCACGCCCACCCCGAGGCGGTTGAGCTGCTTGAAGACGCCCAGCGTCTCGGAGATGTCGTGCAGGGTCACGCCCTCGGTGACCTCGATGACCAGTCGGTGCGGCGCCAGGGCGCCGGCCGTGAGGGCGTCGGTGATCGTGGCCACCAGCCCGGCGTCGGCGAACTGGTGGGCGGAGAGGTTGACCGTGACGTAGGGCGCCGCGGCGTCGCCGCCCGGCGCGTCCCAGCGGCTCGCCGCGGCGACCGCCTCGTGCAGGGCGAAGGAGCCGAGTTCGACGATCAGGTCGTTCTGCTCGGCCAGCGGGATGAAGACGTTGGGCGCGATGGGTCCGCGCTCGGGGTGGTGCCAGCGCATGAGCGCCTCGAAGCCGACGACGGTGGTCGTCGCCAGCTCCACGATGGGCTGGTAGTGCATCGAGATCTGGCCGGACTGGAGGGCCTGGCGCAGCTCCTGGACGAGGGTGAACTGGCGCGCGGCCTTCCGGTGCATCCGTGGCGTGAAGACGACGTGGCGCCGTTTGCCGTCGCGCTTGGCTTCGTAGAGCGCGACGTCGGCGTTCTGGACGATGTCGGACCAGCCGGGACTCTGCGCGTCCCACGCGACGACACCGATGCTGGCGTGCTGGGTGAGCTGCAGCCCGTTGAGGTTGAAGGGCTCGTCGAGGACGGCGAGGAGCCGGCGGGCCACGTCGTCGACCTCGGCGGCGCTCGAGAGGCCCTCGGCCAGGTAGAGGAACTCGTCGCCCCCGAAGCGGCACAGGGTGTCCGAGGGGCGCGTCACGAGCTCGAACCGGCGCGCGATCCCGCTGAGCAGCTCGTCGCCGACGAGGTGCCCGTGCGTGTCGTTGACCCCCTTGAAGTCGTCGAGGTCGAGCAGCAGCACCGCGCCGAACCCGCCGTGGCGCGCGACGCGCGCGTGCGCCTGGGAGAGCCGGTCGTCGAACAGCGCGCGGTTGGCGAGCCCGGTGAGGGGGTCGTGGAGGGCCTGGTGGAAGAGCTGGGCGGTGAGGGCGCGCTCCTCGGTGACGTCGCGCTCCGAGGCGACGAAGTAGAGGATGTTCCCGGTGTCGTCGCGCGCCGCCGACCTCGTCACCTCCGAGACGATGACCCGGCCGTCCTTGCGCTGGTAGCGCTTGACGTAGCGCACCTGGTCGACCTCGCCGGCGAGCAGGCGGTGGTGGTTCTCTTCGGAGACCCCGACGTCCGCGGGGTAGGTGAAGTGGCGCGAGTCGTGCCCCACCAGCTCGTCGCGGGTGAAGCCCACCATCTTGCAGAAGGCGTCATTGACGGCGATGGCGCGGTCGTCCAGGTCGCTGAAGGCCATCGGGGCCATGTTGTCCTCGAAGGCGAGGCGGAAGCGCTGCTCGGACTCGGTGAGGGCGCCCTCGGAGGCGCTGCGCGCGGCGATGGCGAGGTTGGCCTCCGCGAGGGCCCGCTCGGTCCGGCGCACGGAGCGCACGTGGGCGATCGCGAGCTCGGCCTCGCGCACCACCTCCTCGAGTCCCTGGACCGCGATGTCGTCGAAGGCGTAGACGTGGTGCGAGTAGATGACGAGCGCGGCGCGCAGGTCGCCGAACCGGTCGGGTATGGCGACCGAAGAGCCGAAGCCGAAGCGGGCCGCGCGATCTCGCCAGCCCTCGGACGGGGCGCGCACGCTCAGGTTGTCGATGACCTTGCTGACGCCGGTGCGCATCGCCGCCGCGGCGTGGCCCTGACTGCTCTCGGGCGTCCCCCACCACCGGTCGACGTCGTCGAAGAGGTAGTCGGTGGCCCCCGCGGCGCACACCACGTCGACGCCCCCGTTGGCCTTCGGCGGGGCCACGCCGATCCACGCGAGCGCGTAGCCGCCCTCCTCGACCAGGACGTTGCAGAGCTGCTGACCGAACTCGAGCTCGTCGATCGCCTGCATCGCCAGCCGGTTCACCGACGACAGGAGCCGCAACACGTGGTCGCGCTGCACGCGGTCGGTGACGTCGCGCTCGGAGATCACGAAGTAGATCGTGTTGCCGGCGGCGTCGCGGGCGGCCGATCGCGACGCCTCGACCACTACGACCCGACCGTCCTTATGGAGGTAGCGCTTCTCGTAGCGCGACTGTCCCGTCTCGCCGACGAGGATCTGCTCGTGGGACTCCTCGGAGATGCCGAGGTCCTCGGGGTGGGTGAAGGGCCGCGAGTCGCGTCCGAGCAGCTCGTCGGCGCCGTAGCCGACCATCTGGCAGAACGCGTCGTTGA
>DAIOGY010000059.1:0-8146 GCA_036745005.1 Acidimicrobiales bacterium
TCGGAGTACATGCACATCGACAACTCGGCGTGCAACCTGGCCAGCCTGAACCTGCTGAAGTTCCTGGCCAGCGACGGGCGCTTCGAGGTCGACGCCTTCAAGGCGGCGATCGAGGTCGTCTTCACCGCCCAGGAGATCATCGTGGGCGCGGCCGACTACCCGACCGAGAAGATCGCGGAGAACTCTCGCCGGTTCCGCCAGCTGGGCCTGGGCTACGCCAACCTCGGCGCCCTGCTCATGGCGTCGGGCCTCGCCTACGACTCGGACGCGGGCCGCGCCTGGGCCGCGGCGATCACCGCCCTGATGACCGGTCACGCCTACGCCACGAGCGCGCGCACCGCGGGTCGCATGGGTCCCCACGAGGGCTACGCGGAGAACGCGGGGCCGATGATCAACGTGCTCAAGATGCACCGCGACGCCGCCCACCAGATCGACGAATCGCTGGCCCCGGCCGAGATCCTCGAGGCGGCCCGCCAGTCCTGGGAGGACGCAGTCGAGCTCGGCCAGCGCCACGGCGTGCGCAACGCCCAGGCCTCGGTGCTGGCTCCCACGGGCACCATCGGGCTGCTGATGGACTGCGACACGACCGGCATCGAGCCGGACCTCGGGCTCGTCAAGTTCAAGAAGCTGGTGGGCGGCGGCAACATGTCGATCGTCAACCAGACGGTGCCGCGCGCCCTGCACATGCTCGGCTACAGCGAGGAGCAGATCGCCGTGATCGAGGCATACATCGACGAGCACAAGTCGATCGTGGGCGCCCCGGGGCTCGACCCGGCGCACCTGTCGATCTTCGCCTGCTCGATGGGCGACAACACGATCCACTACCGCGGGCACGTGCGGATGATGGGGGCGGTCCAGCCCTTCATCTCGGGCGCGATCTCCAAGACGGTCAACATGCCCGAGGACGTCACCGTCGAAGAGGTCGAGCAGCTTCACCTCGAGGCCTGGCGCCTGGGCGTGAAGGCCGTCGCCATCTACCGCGACAACTGCAAGGTCGGCCAGCCGTTGTCGACGGCCAAGCGCGGCGAGACCTACTCCGGCCAGAGCGCGGAGGTCGCCGCCGACGCCCTGTCGGCCGAGCTCTTCGCCAAGATTCATCGCCTCGAGGCCGCCCTGGAGCTCGCCAAGACCGAGGGGTCGCACGTGGTGGTGGGCGCGGTGCGCGAGCGCCTGCCGCGCCGGCGCGTCTCGACGACCTTCGCGTTCCGCGTCGCGGACTGCGAGGGCTACGTCACGGTGGGCGAGTACGAGGACGGTCGTCCGGGTGAGGTCTTCATCAAGGTCTCCAAGCAGGGCTCGACGCTGGCGGGGATCATGGACGCCTTCTCGATCTCGATCAGCCTCGGTCTCCAGCACGGCGTGCCGCTGGCGACCTACGTGCGCAAGTTCGCCAACATGAAGTTCGAGCCCTCCGGCATGACCGACGACGCGGACCTGCGCATCGCGACGTCGCTGGTGGACTACATCTTCCGGCGCCTGGCGCTGGACTACCTGAGCTACACCGAGCGCGAGGAGCTCGGCGTGCTCTCGACCAACGAGCGACTCCAGCCCACGTTGCCCGAGGTCGCCGAGCAGGCGACGCCGACCATGGGCGCGGACATCCAGTCGACGTTGATCGACGTGGGAGAAAAGCCCCGCGCATCGGTGTCCGGAGGGCCGATCAGCCGGGCCGAGCAGCGCGACGCACCGATGTGCTACCAGTGCGGCAACGCGATGCAACGCGCTGGGTCCTGCTATGTCTGTTCGAGCTGCGGGGCGACGAGCGGCTGCTCCTGATGTGGTGACTCCCCGCGAGACGCTCGCAGTGATCCACGTGACGTGACCGACTGCGCGACGTCACGCGACCGTTTTCACGAGGTGGCGTGCCCGCGCTCGACGAGCGGCGTCCAGGCGCCCTTCCCCTGTGGGCGGGCACCCGCGCCCGCGAGTTCCGGCGTTGGCGCGGGGCACCGCCCGAGTCCCCAGGGCCCCGCCCAGCGCTCCGGGCTGCGTCCCTGCATTCTCGGAAGCCTGAGCGGCCGCGTCCTGGAGCGGATCGCTAGAGCCCCGTCGGGTAGGTCTCGGGCGGCTCGCCGCGGTCCCACAATGACGTCAGCTCGAGCGGCTCGAGGGCCCGTGTGTGGTCGAGGTGGATCACGACGTCGAACTGGCGTGTCAGGTCGGCCGCGAAGTAGTGGCTCTGCAGTTCGGTCTCGGGACGGTAGATGACGCCGATGGCGCGCTCCAAGCGCACTCGGGAGAGGTCCTCGTCATGGCAGAGCCCTCCGGTCGCCACCCAGTAACGGGGCAGCGCCACGCTGTGCAGCATCGCCTCGTGGCTGTCGGGTCTCGCCGGGCGCACCCGCTTGCGCTCGGTCGGCCCACCCCAGTCCGACGCCGCGGTCACGTGGCCCGAGAAGGTGCTAAAGCCGATCAGTAGCGCGTCGTCGCCATAGCGCTCGCGGGCCAGCTGGCCGATGTTGACCTCCCTACGCGCGCCCATCGAGGTGGCCCGCGCGTCGCCCACGTGCGAGTTGTGAGCCCACACGACCACCTTGGCCGGCGCGCAGCGCTCATTGAGGTGCGTGATCAACGAATCGAGCGTGCGGGCCATGTGCCGGTCGCGCAAATTCCACGAGGAGACGCCGGCGCGGTACATCTGGCGGTAGTACTCCTCCGCGTCGTGGACCAGTCTCGCGTTCTGCTCGGCGCAGAACTGCTCGTCCTCGGCGTCCATGCCGTCTCGGCGTAGGTAGAGTTCGGACCGCGCGCGCAGCTCGACCAGCTGGGCCACGACTGCGTCCTCGCACGGGTCGGCGGCTCCGGCGGCGAGCGCGTACCCGTACTCCTGACCCTCGGCGCCGACGTGGTCAAAGCACGAGTAGCGCCGGCGGGCCCGGGTCGCCTCGTCGGGGTCCACGCGCTCGAGGTAGCCGACGACCTCCTCGATCGAGGCCCGCAGGCTGTAGAGGTCGAGGCCGTAGAAGCGGGCCTTGGACGTCGGGTCGGGCCTCGTGTCGTTGTGCGCCCGGAGCCACTCGACGAACGCGCGCACCTCCTGGTTGCGCCACATCCAGGTAGGGAAGCGCCGGAAGCTCCCCAGGGCGGCGTCGGCGTCGGCGTCGTCCGCGACCCCGGAGACGTACCGGTTGACGCGATAGGCGTCGGGCCAGTCGCCCTCGACGGCCACCGCGTTGAAGCCGCACTCCTCGATCAAGCGACGCGTGATGCGCGCGCGCTCGTTGTAGAAGTCGTGCGAACCGTGGCTCGCCTCTCCAATGAGGACCAGCCGACGCCCGCCCACCAGTTCCACGAGCCCGTCGTAGTCGCCGCGCGACCCCGTCAGCGGGCGGGCGAGGCGCGACAGGGTCTCCACTGAGCGGTCGGCCAGTAGGTCGGACGTCACGGGCCAACCATCGCTCGAGAGCCCACCCGCGGCCAGTGCCAAACGTCATTACGTTCACGCCCGCCGCACCGGCCCGTCCCGCTCGAGAGCCTGGTCCGCGATGACAGATGACCTCGAGTCACTCGTCCGGGCCCGCAGTGTCACCTCGAGCGGGTTCGCACCCGACATCGGCGGTGAGGGGGCGCCATCGATAACGTCGCCTCGTGGAGGTATCGCCGCGGCTGGTCGACGTCGGGTTCCGGTCGCTCAACGCGGTGCACCGCACGCTCGTGCGCGCGAGCGCCGGGCGACTCGGGAGTCGCGCCTTCGGCATGGAGATGATCGAGCTGGTGACCGTGGGGCGGCGCAGCGGACGACCGCACGCCACCATGCTGAGCGTGCCCGTCATCGAAGGAGACGTCCTCGTGCTGGTCGCGTCCAAGGGTGGTGACCACCGCGACCCGGACTGGTTGAAGAACCTCGTCGCCACTCCCCGGATCGAGGTGTCGTGGCGCGGGCAGCGCCACCACATGCTCGCGCGCCTCGCGACACCCGATGAGGCCGCGCGGCTCTGGCCCGAGGTGGTCGCGAGGTACCGCTACTACGACAACTACCGGCGCCGCGCGGCGCGCGTCATTCCACTCGTGATCTGCACGCCGAGCGAGCCGCACGAGTGAGTCGCGTCGGGACCACCTCTGATACTCGGTTCGTCGGGCGGGCAGACGGCGTGACCACGCCACTGCGCAGCGCGGCCACTACCAGCTGGCGCAGCCGTTCTGATCGGGGACCCACCCATGGGTCACCCGCATGCCGATGAGGATTTGCTGATCCGGCGTCGCTTGGCCCGCGAGACGCGCGTAGTGCCCGCCGCCGAAGGCGGACCAGGTGGCGTTCGAGAACCCGATCCCCGAGAACACCGGTCCCGTCATCGCCCAGTTCCCGCCCACCTCGCAGTTGGCGACGTTTTGCCACTCGGCTCGCAGCTCGCCCACGGTGACGCCCATGGACCGGGCCGCCACGACCAGTCCGAGTTCGGTGGGTGAGGCCGGCACGCTGCGCTGATGTACGAGGCGCAGGACCCCCATGTGCGATGCGTCGTACGAGGTGATCAGGGCTGCCGGCACGGGGCTCCCAGCGCCGTCGAGGGCGTGGATCGTCAGCGGGGCGGTGAACGGGGTGATCGTCGCGGACAGCGATAACAGCAGCTTCAGCGGCTTTCGTCGCAAAATGCTCTCCTCCTTGGACGCCCTCCCCAGATCGCCTCGACCCTGGGGATCGGAGGCGCCCGCTACGAGGCCCGGCGAGTTCATACGGACCCTCACGCGGTGGCGTGGTTTGGTTGGTCACATGCTCCACATGGCTGTGGCGTGACGCCAGGGCAGTCGTAACTGCCGTTGTCCACGCTAGGGGACCAGCGCCGGGTTCCCGGCCCCGGCGACTCCAGCAAATTGGCTTTTTCTCGGCTCTCACCAGGGAGTATCAATTCTCCTTTTCGACAGATTCGGGGGCCGAATTGGCGGAAAACCCGCAAATCTTCACTCTGGGACCACTTTGGTCGAAGGGACCGGACACTCACGCTCGCGCGAGGTCGGAGAGTCGACCGGGACGACGCGGCGATCGCGAGGGACCTTCCGTGGCCCGAAAGCACTCGTGGCGCACCATTCGCCCGTCTGTCCCGCGTGAACCGGTGCGGGCGTCCCTCGAGTCGGCCCTCGACGACTCCTCGACCGAGATGGCGCGCGGGCGAACGTCGCCGAGTGCTCGTCAGCGCTGCTCCGCGCGAGGGTCGGCCACGTGGCGCCCCATAGTCGTTGCGCGCGAGTTGTCGTCGGGCTGCGCTGGCATCGCAGAACCGTCGTTTCAGGGGACGCCGATGATATAAAGGGGACGTCTCACAGCGGGTGCTCGAGATGTGACGCGCCCGCGACACCGAGTTCAGCTCGGCGCCGCGGCGTCCTGTCGAGATGCGGTGACGGTCGGTCGAACTATGAGGGGGATCAATGGCGGCGATGGACATCAGCAAGTTGGACACGATGGATCGGATTGTGGCGGGGGCCAGCGTGGTGGCGCTCATCGCGCTGTTCTTGCCCTGGTACGGGTGGTCCGACTCGCTCTACAGCGTCTCGGTGAGCGGCTTCAGCTCCGGATTCTGGGGCTGGCTCGGAGCGCTCCTGATCGTCGCCGCCGGGGTCTACTTGGTGATGCTGCGCACGGGTTCCAACATGCCCAAGACCTCGATCGGGCCGGGCGTGCTCGTGCTGGGCCTCTCGGCGGTCGGCACCCTGTTCGTGGTCATCCGCTGGGTGACGCTGCCGCGCGGCAGCTACGGCGCGGGCGGGATCTCGTCGTTCAGCTACGGGCCGCGGATCGGGATCATCCTCGCGGTGATCGCCGGCGTCGTCCAGGTGGTCATCTCGTTCCGGCTCTTCAAGCGTTCCGGCGAGGCGATGCCCTGGGCCAAGTAGCCCCCGGGGCCCGGGCCCCGCTCAGCCTCAGCGCAGATCGTCGATGACGAAGGCGTCGTCGCGCCCGTAGCCCAGGTCGTCGGGGCGGTTCATGCGTATCCCCAGCAAGCCGGTGCGAAAGCCGCGCTCGAGCATGTCGCGGTAGGCGCGGCGCCGGGCGGTGTCGACGCCCGCGACGACCAGACGAGAGCCTCGCGCGACGGCCAGGGACTCGACCGCGTCCAGCAGGCGCGCGAAGTGGTCGGGCGCGGCCGGACCGGAACGGGCGGCGGCGAACTTCACGTAGCAGGCGCCCGCGTCAGCCTCACCGCCGCCCACGTGGCAGACCGCGACGCCGGCGACACCCTCGTCGTCGTCGATGATCACCGTCTCACCAAAGCGGAGCTCCAGTACCGCGCGGATCTCGCTGGATACGTCCAGACCGGCGAAGACACGATCGGTTGTGCGCGCGCAGTCGGCGAGCGCCGTCGCGCGGTCCGCGTCGTTCATCTCCGAGACGTGTCGAGCCGTGACGTCGGGCGACGTCGAGCCGACGGGGCGGGTCATGATCCCGGTCAGGTAGTGGGGCCAGTAGCCGAAGCGCTGGTAGAGCCCGACGTGCTTGGCGCTCTGCGAGAACGTGAAGAGCGACGTCAGGACCGCGCCGCTGGCGTCGAAGAGCTCGACGACCGGATCGAGCAGTCGGCGCGCGACGCCGCGGTCCCACAGGTCCGAACGCACCGACAGCGGCCCGAAGAAGCCGAAGCTACCCCAGAGGGTCGCGTGGACCGATCCCACCACCTCGTCGTCGATGGTCGCCACGAATGCGGTCCGCGGGCTGGCCGCGAAGCGCGAGCGCACGTAATCAGCGGCGCCGAAGGTGGCGTCGGGATCGGGCAGTCCCAGGTAGACGCCGAAGGCCCGGCGCAGGATGCGATCGGCGACGTCGAGGTCGTCGCTGGTCATCGGCCGCACGACGAGTCGACTCACGTCCGCATTGGCTGACGCGTCCTCAAACACGTCCATCTCCTTCGACCTCGGCCTGAGGCGAGGGTAGCCGCGGTCGGCGGGCGGGCCGATGACGTGGCGGCAAAAACCCTTGCATTAAGCCTTGATTGAATTATGACTAAGTAGATAAGATTAATCGTCATTCACCGCTCGACCGGGAGGGGCGACCGCCACGTGACCGACACTCGCAGCGAACTGACCGTCGAGGAGGGGATCAAGGCGGCCAGCGACCACCTGCGCGGCGACCTCGCGGCCCAGCTCGCCTCCGCGTCACCGGACGTGGACGCACCCTCCGAGCACCTGCTCAAGTTCCACGGCGTCTACGCCCAGGACCACCGCGACGTTCGCCGCGAGAGGGCGCTGGCGAAGCTGCCCCTCGAGTACATCTACATGATCCGCGTGGCCACGCCGGGCGGTCGGCTCACCCCAGACCAGTGGCGGGCCCTCGACGAGGTCGCGTCCACGCTGGCCGACGGGTCGATCCGGCTCACGACCCGTCAGGCCGTGCAGTTCCACGGCGTGGCCAAGCACGGCCTGCGGGCGTTGGCCCGGGCCCTCGACGCGGCGCTGATGACCTCGTTCGGGGGGTGCGGGGACGTCGTGCGCAACACGGTGATGTGCCCGGACCTGACCAGTGATCCCTACTCGCACCTCTCGGGAACCGCGGAGCGCGTCGCTCGGACTTTCAAGGCGCGCACCAGCGCCCACTGGGAGATCTTCGTGGAGGGCGAGCGCGTCGCGCAACGAGCCGCCGAGCCCGAGCACGACTTCTACGGGGCCACGTATCTGCCGCGCAAGTTCAAGATCGCCCTCGCGCACCCCGACGAGAACTGCGTGGACGTCCTGGCCCAGGACATCGGCCTGATCCCCGCGTCGCACCCGGAGCTGGGCGAGGGATTCACCGTCGTGGTGGGTGGCGGCCTCGGGCGCTCCTACGCGCAGGCGGACACCTTCGCCCGATTGGCCGACCCCTTCACCTTCGTCACCGACGCCGAGCTCGACGACCTCATCCGCGCGGTGCTCGCGACCTACCGCGACCTGGGCGACCGGACCAACCGGCGCCGGGCGCGCATGAAGTACATCGTCGCCGACGCGGGCCTGGCCGCGTTTCGCGGCGAGGTCGAGCACCGTTACGGGAGGCCCGTGCGCGAACCGATCGCGCTGGTCATCGGAGCCGGCGACGACCACCTCGGCTGGCGCGCCGTCGGCGACGGCACGTGGCGCCTGGGCGTGCGCGTGGGCGCGGGTCGCGTGCGCGACGAGTCCGAGGGACGCGGACTTCGCAGCGCGATGCGCGAGGTCGCCCTGCACCACGACGTGACGTTTTTCA
>DAIOGY010000060.1:0-8026 GCA_036745005.1 Acidimicrobiales bacterium
ATCAGCTGGCCGCCCGGCTGGTCGGAGTCCGACGACGGCTCGCCCTCGATGACCAGGGGCTGCAGGAGCGCACGGGCGGTGTAGATGGCCGCGGTCAGGCCCGCCGGGCCCGAGCCCACCACGAGGACCCGCCGGTGCTCGGACATCACTTCCTCAGGTGAACGGGGCGGCGCCAGCGCCAGATGATCATGCCGGCGATCGTGAAGATCGCGCCCAGCACGGCGAAGGTCAGCCACTCGTGGCCGGCGAAGAGGTACACGTTCATCAGGCGCGTCAACCCGATCACGAGGGCGACCAGCAGGACCACGAGGGCCAGCAGGGTGATGAACGCGAAGGCGATCGCGCGCCCGGCGATGATCAGGGGGCGCAGCACGTTGTCGTGCACCAGGTCGAGCACGTGGTCGAAGGCCCCGAGGATCCGGTCGACCACGTCGGGCCGCTTGCTCGCCGGGCCGGGCTGGTCGTTCGTCACGAGGGGATTTTACCGGTCCCGGGTCACTGCGCGACCCAACACAGTCCGATGATGCCCGGCCCGGCGTGGGTGCCCACGGTCGATCCGATGTCGCTGACGACGAGCGGGCGGGCGCTGTCGATGTCGCGGGCCATGGCGAGGAACGCCTCGAGGTCGGGCGCGGCGCCGTGGACCACGGCCAGGCGCTCTAAGGGCGCGTGGCTGCGCGCGACGGCGCAGATCGCCGTCAGCGCCTTGGCGCGCGTTCGCTGGCGTCCGGCCTCGGCGACCAGTCCGTCCTTCAGCTCGAGCAGGGGCTTGATCGAGAGGACCTGGCCGAGCAGGGCACGCGCGCCGCCGACGCGCCCGCCCTTGACCAGGTGGTCCAGGGTGTCGAGCATCGCGCAGACGCCGAGTCGGGACTTCTCGGCCTCGGCGACCGTGACGAGCTCGTCGAGCGACGCGCCGTCGCGGGCCCGCTCGGCCAGGTCCAGGACCAGCAGTCCCTGGGCCATGGAGACCGCCCGGGTGTCCACGACGCGCACGTCGAAGCCCGGCACCTCGGCGGCGCCCAGCACGGCGGACTGGTGGGTCGCCGACAGGGCCGCCGAGAGAGTGAGCACGATGGCCCCGTCGTAGCCCTCGTCGCGGGCGTGCTCGTAGGCGCGCTGGAACGCGCCGGGGGAGGGCGCGGCCGTCTCGGGCAGGACCTTGGAGGCCTTGCAGCGCGCCCAGAACTCGTCGGGGGAGAGGTCGACGCGGTCGGTGAACTCCTCGTCGCCGAAGCGGATGGTGAGCGAGACCATGTCGATGCCCAACTGCGCCGCGACGCCCTCGGGCAGGTCGGCGGCGCTGTCGGTGATCACCTTGATGCGGCTCATGGTCCCCCTCGGTCGTAGCCTTGCACCTTTTGCCCGCGGCGCGCGAGGCGGTGCTCGAGCAGCGCGACCAGGACCGCGAACACGACGACGCCGGCCCCCAGCGCCAGCGCGAAGCGTTGGACGAGGCCGGCCCCGCGCGTGGCGCTCGACGCCGCGTACGTCGCGGCGAGGGCGGCGCCGGCCCCCAGCGACGCGCCGACGCTGCGGCGCACGTGCACGCCCCACACCGCCGGGGCGATCCTCACGCCGCGGCCGGCCAGCGCGACGAGCGCGAGGATCGCCGCGCCGGTGTAGGCGATCGACACCGAGGCGGTGAGCCCGGCCAGGGAGTGGCGCCCGATGGCCAGGGCCAGCGCGATGTTGGCGGCGTTCTGGATCGCGTAGAGGATGAACACGTCGCGCGCGTGCTGCATGGACTGGAGACCGCGCACGCACAGCTGGAACACGGTGAAGCCCGGCAGGCCCGCCGCCAGCACCGCCAGCACCGTCCCGGCACCGAGCCGGTGCGTGGCGTTGAGGTGGTTGAGCAGGATCGCCACGATGGGCTGGGCCAGCAGGACGAGGAACAGCGCGCAGGGCACGATGATCACCAGCGACTGGCGCAGGCCGAACGCCAAGCGCTCGCCCAGCGCGGGCAGGTCCCCGGCGGTGGCCAGGGCGGCGAGCTGGGGGGTGAGCGCGGCCAGCACCGAGACGACCACGACGGCGTAAGGCATCTGCATGAAGGACCAGCCGTAGGTGTACGCGCTCACCGGCCCGGCGCCCCCGACCCCGAAGGCGAAGGCCAGCACGACGTAGAGCGACGCCTGGTTGGCTGCGACCACCGCCAGCGTCCACGAGCCGAGGCGCGCCACCGCGCGCACCGCCGGGTCGGCGAGGTCGAGGCGCAACGAGAGGCGCCACAGGTCGGCGCGCGCCAATGAGGGCGCCAGGCACGCGAACTGGACGGCCACGCCCAGCGTCGTGCCCAGCCCGAGCAGGAGCAGGTCGCGCGACCCGCTGAGCGACGCCAGGGTCGGGGAGGGGTCCACCAGGTGGAACCACACCAGCACCGCGACGCAGACCAGGTTGTTGGCCACCGGCACCCACGCGGCCGCGGCGAAGCGCTGGCGCACGTTCAACAGCGCCGTGGCGATGCCGATCACGCCGTAGAAGAAGACCTGGGGCACGAACCAGCGCAGCAGCGAGGTGGCCACCGCGCGCTGGTGGCCCAGCGGCGCGACCGCCCCGTGGCGCAGCGCGGTGAAGGCGTCGATGATGAGCGGCGCCCCCCACCAGGCGAGCGCCGACGCGACGAGCAGGACCAGCAGCGCCGCCGTCACGACGCTGGAGATCGAGCGCCAGGCCCGGCGCTCGCCGTCGCGGGCCAGGCGCTCGACGAACACCGGGATGAAGGTGGCGCTCGCCACGCCGCCGAGCACCAGGTCGAAGAGCATGTTGGGCACGGTGTTGGCCAGGTTGTACGCGTCGGCCAGGGGAGTGAAGCCGAGCACGTAGGCCAGCACGAGGACGCGCACCAGCCCGGTCAGTCGCGACGCCAGGGTCCCCCCGGCGATCGACAGCACGCGCGCGCCGTGGGTCGAGCTCATCGCACGTGGCGTCCCTTGGGGCGGCGCCGGGCGGTGCGCCACCACCACACGCCGATCACGATGAGGGAGGCGGCGGTCAGCAGGTACCCCACGACCGAGGTCCCCGCGATGCGCACCTGGACCGCGCCGCGCGCCAGGATCAGCTGCCCGTCGGGCGTCGTGACCACGACCTGCAGGGTCAGGCTCGACCCCTGGTGGTTGGCGGTGGGCACGCGCAGCGACTTGATCGGCGCGTCGAGGGACACCGCGACGTTGGGGCCCGACGGGAAGGTGAGCCGGTCGGTGATGAGGTGCACGACCGCCGACACCGTGTACGGCTCGGTCGAGATGATCGTGACCGGCAGCGGCGTGCCGGGGCCGGTGAGCGTGACGGCGCCGGCGTCGACGCGGAACTGCCCGAGCTGGCGCGCCAGCAACAGCGACGCGCGGTCGATGACCGACTGGCGCACGGACGCCGGTCCGCTGATCTCGGCCTCGGCCAGCGCCACGCGCAGCTCGGAGGACTCGACGACGTTGGGCACCGCGGCGGCGAAGGAGTCGAGCGAGGACGCCAACGAGGTGAGCGACGCGACGTTGCGCGACGTCCACGACGTCGCGGTGGCCGGCGAGAGCGCGCGCGCCGCCGGGGCGCCGTTGGTCGCGATCAGCGCCGAGTCGAAGGACGGGGCCAGGCTGGCCGGCGTGGCGAAGGCGTCGTGGGTCAGGCCCGCCAGCAGGTCCGCGACGTAGGCCGGGTCCAGCGACGCCGCCGGGACGCTGATCACGACGGTGCGCGCCGCCGGCGCGTTGGGCTCTTCGAAGTGCAGGAACGCGAGGGTGTCGAGAGTGAGCACGGCGCGGCGCGCCGGCCCGATGCGGTGGTCGAGCGCCAGCGCCGCCAGGCCCTGGTCAGAGGCGAGGGCGATCACGCCGGGAGCGCCCACGACGTGGAAGGGCGCCCCCCAGGTGAGCGTCGTCGAGGGGGGCGTGGCGAGCATCGTCTCGGGCACGATGAGCTCGTGCGCCCCGGCTCGCGCGAGGGCGGCCAGGGTGCGCGCGGTGGGGTGGCCGGAGACGGCGACCGGGGCGTCCACGTAGCGGCCGGTCAGCGTGTGCAGCAGCCCCGCCGACAGGCCGATCTGACGGGTCACCTGGCCCTTGAGTCCGATGGAGTCGAGCGCGCCGAAGTCGGCGTCGGCCGGGGGCGCCACCACGGCGCGGTGCAGCGGGCTGGCCAGCGCGGCGTCGAGCGCGTCGCGCCAGGAGGCGCGCACCGGCGCCGCCTGGCCGAGCACGTAGTCGAGCGTGCGGTAGTCGGCGGTGATCGTCACGGGGACGTCGGCGAAGCGGGCCAGCGCGCGCAGGGCGGCGCGCGAGCGCGCCGGGTGCGCGATCGCCGACGGGTCGAGGGTCACGACCACGTCGACGTGCAACGGCGACGCGACGCGCGACGCGCGCACCGCGAGCAGCGACCACGTGGTCGTGGCGACCCCGGCGCTGGTGACCGAGTAGCTGAGCGGGTAGACGCCACCGCAGGCGGCGCCGTGGCAGGGCAGGCGCAGGCGCGGCACGCGCGACGCGCAGTGGCGCGTACCCCGGGGCGGCGCGCGGGTGAACAGCGTCACGTCGAGCCTGATCGTGCGGTGCGGATCGCACGTGAGAGTCAGGTTGCCGGTCGTCGTCACGGCCGCGCCCGCGGGCGCGACGCCGTCCAACACGGCAGCCAGCGCGCCGCGCGTGACCAGGCGCGGGTACAGCGAGACCTGGAACTCGGCGTGCCGGTCGGGCGCGCGCAGTCGCACGGCCAGGGCGATCCGGGCGGCGCCGCCGGCCGACAGGACGGCCACGGGGTCCTGGTGGACCAACGTGAACGAGGGAGTGGTCGCGGCCCGCGCGGCCGAGGGCCACGCCGTGGTGACGAGGCTGAGCAGTACCACTGCGAGCGCCCGCCACCAGGTCGAAGAGCGGTGGACCATGCGTGTACAGGCTACCCACAGCGTCGGCGCGCACCGGGAGGCCGTAACCTTTCGTCGCAGTGTCCTCCCTCGACCTGGTCCACGACCGCCTGACCGAGATCGCTCGTCTCTCCGAGCCGCTCGCGCGCGCCTTCGGCGCCGCGGGCCACTCGCTCTACGCGGTGGGCGGCGCGGTGCGCGACGCGCTCTTAGGGGCCGAGCGTGACGACGGCGACGAGATCGACTTCACGACCGACGCCACGCCCGACGTCATCGCCGCGCTGATGACGCCGCTGTGCAGCGCGCTGTGGGAGCAGGGCCGGGCCTTCGGGACCATCGGCGGCACGCTGCGCGACGGCGGGCTGCGCGCGGAGATCACCACCTTTCGCTCCGAGGCCTACGTCGACCATTCGCGCAAGCCCTCGGTGCAGTGGGGCAACTCGCTCGAGGTCGACCTGAGTCGCCGGGACTTCACCATCAACGCCCTCGCCCTGGACGTCGTGGCCCTGGCCGAGGGGCGCAGCGAGGTCCAGACCCTCTTCGACTACTTCGCCGGCTCCAAGGACCTCGCCGACGGCGTGCTGCGCACGCCGACCGACGCGGAGCGGCTCTTTCGCGACGACCCGTTGCGCATGCTGCGCGCGGCCCGCTTCGCCGCGCGATTCGCTCTGAAGATCGACCCGGCGGTCGAGGCGGCCACGGCGCTGACCGCGCCCGAGCTGGTCAAGGTGTCCGCCGAGCGGATCCGCGGCGAGCTGGACCTGCTGCTCATGACGCCGAGCCCGTCGATCGGGCTGGACTTCATCGTGCGCACGGGCCTGGCCGAGCACTTCTTCCCCGAGCTGCCGCTGCTCCAGCTCGAGCAGGACCCGATACACCGCCACAAGGACGTGCTGCGCCACACCTGGGCGGTCGTCGACAAGACGTCGGCGCGCCTTCGCCTGCGCCTCGCGGCGCTCTTTCACGACGTGGGCAAGCCGGCCACGCGGGCCATCACCGAGGAGGGGGTCACCTTCCGCTTCCACGAGGTCGTCGGCGCGAAGATGGCGCGCCGGCGCATGACCGAGCTGCGCTACCCGAGCGAGCTCATCGACGACGTCGCCGACCTCGTCGAGCTGCACCTGCGCTTTCACACCTACCAGATGGGCTGGACCGACCGGGCGGTGCGCCGCTACGTGCGCGACGCCGGGCCGCTGCTCGACGACCTCAACGAGCTCACGCGCTGCGACTGCACGACGCGCAACGCGCGCAAGGTCGCCGAGCTGGCGCGCCGGATGGACGAGCTCGAAGAGCGCATCGTCATCCTGCGCGAGCAGGAGGACCTGTCACGCATGCGCCCGGCCCTCGACGGCGTCGCGGTCATGGAGCTGCTGGCGATCCCCCCAGGCCCGCCGGTCGGGCGCGCGCTGGAGTTCCTGATGGAGATACGCCTCGACGAGGGCGAGATCGAGGTCGACGAGGCCGTCAGGCGCCTGCGCGCCTGGTGGGCCGACCAGCCCCGCTGAGCTGGCCGCCGCGGGTCAGTCCGGCGGCCAGACCGTGTTGGCGGCGCCGTCGTTGGCGAAGGCCGTGACCATGTCGTGGGCCTCGTCGTCGTGGTACTGGATGGGCGGGGACTTCATGAAGTACGCCGAGGGTCCCACCAGCGGTCCGCCGATGCCCCGGTCCAGGGCCACCTTCGCGCAGCGCACCGCGTCGATGATGACGCCGGCCGAGTTGGGCGAGTCCCACACCTCGAGCTTGAGCTCGAGGTTGAGCGGCACGTCGCCGAAGTTGCGGCCCTCCATGCGGATGTAGGCCCACTTGCGGTCCAGCAGCCACGGGACGTGGTCGCTCGGGCCGATGTGCACGTCGTCGGGCGAGAGGTGGCTCGTCTCGAGCTGGGAGGTGACCGACTGGGTCTTGGAGATCTTCTTGGACTGCAGGCGATCGCGCTCGAGCATGTTCTTGAAGTCCATGTTGCCGCCGACGTTGAGCTGGTAGGTGTGGTCGAGGCTGAGGCCGCGGTCCTCGAAGAGGCGCGCCAGCACGCGGTGCACGATGGTCGCGCCGACCTGGCTCTTGATGTCGTCGCCGATGATCGGCACGCCGGCGTCGCGGAACTTGCGCGCCCACACCGGGTCCGACGCGATGAACACCGGGATGGCGTTGACGAAGGCCACCCCGGCGTCCAGGGCCGCCTGGGCGTAGTAGCGCTGGGCGATCTCGGATCCGACCGGCAGGTACGAGACGAGCACCTCGGCGCGCGCGTCGCGCAGCGCCTGGGTGACGTCGACCGCGTCGAGGGGGGACTCCTCGATCATCTCGTGGTAGAAGCGGTTGAGCCCGTCGAGGGTCGGGCCGCGCTGGACGGTGACGCCCAACGAGGGGACGACGGCGAACTTGATGGTGTTGTTCTGGCCACCGTCGATGGCCTTGCCCAGGTCGTTGCCGACCTTGGAGGCGTCCACGTCGAAAGCGGCCACGAACTCGAGGTCGCTCACGTGGTACCCGCCGAGCACCACGTTCATGAGGCCCGGCACGTCGTCGCCGGGCTTGGCATCGCGGTAGTACGTCACCCCTTGGATGAGCGAACTGGCGCAGTTGCCGACGCCCGCGATGGCTACACGGATCTTCTCCACGTCTTTCCTTTCCTACTTCGCCTTGCGGGCGAGGGTCTGCTGGTTGTTGCGTTCCGTGGACAACTTGGCGTCGATCCACGCGAGGTCGAGCTCGACACCGTCGGCGGCGTGGTCCATGACGTCGCGCGCGTAGGAGTCGAGCTGTTCGTTCTGGGCGCCGGCGCGAACCTCGGCCAGGCGCTGGAGGAGGTCGGCGCGGCGGCGCTCGAGCAGGATCACCCGCAGCGACGGGCTGAGGTGGCGCGCCAGGGCCATGCGCAGCGAGAAGTTCTTCGAGTCGTCGACGGTCGCCGGGTTGGCGAGCATGGCGAGGAAGTCGTGGCGGCCGCGCTCGGTGATGCGGTACACCTTGCGCCCGCGCCGGCCGAGCCCGGTCGTGGCGCGACGCGCGCGCAGCGACGCGCGCTCGCCGCTCAGCGAGCCCGTCGACAGCGTGCCGAGCGAGTGGCGCGGCTCGCTCGAGGGCACGGCCTCGACCAGGCCCTGGCGCTCGAGGCGCGCGAGCGCGGGGTAGATCGCGCCGAAGGAGACGTTGGCCCACACGCCGAGC
>DAIOGY010000061.1:0-7991 GCA_036745005.1 Acidimicrobiales bacterium
GATCACGGCCCTGCGCGGGGTCAACGTCGACGGCGTCTGCCGCCTGCTCGAGCAGCGCGGCTACCTCGTCGAGTGCGGTCGCGCCCCGGGCCCCGGCCTGCCGATCCTCTACGCCACGACCGAGCAGTTCCTGGACCGCCTCGGCCTGGCGTCGCTGCGCGACCTGCCGCCGATCGAGGAGTTCATGCCGGCGGTCGAGACGGCCCGCGAGCTGGCCGACGAGCTGGCCCTCGCCGACGGCGACGGGTTCGAAGGCGTCTAGTTGAACGAGGGCGAGCGGCTCCAGAAGAGCCTGGCCCGGGCCGGCTTCGGGTCCCGACGCGCGTGCGAGCGGCTCATCGAAGAGGGTCGCGTGACCGTCGACGGCCGGGTCGCCACCTTGGGCAACCGCGTCCACCCCGAGACCCAGGTCATTCACGTCGACGGCGTCTTGGCGCCCACCGCGCCGGGCAAGGTCTACTTCCTGCTCAACAAGCCCGACGGCGTCGTGACCACGGCCACCGATCCCCAGGGCCGCCCGACCGTGCTCGACCTCGTGGAGTCGCCGGTGCGGGTCTTCCCGGTCGGGCGCCTCGACATGAACACCGAAGGACTGCTGATCCTCACCAACGACGGTCGGCTCGCGCACCTGCTCACGCACCCCAGCGGGGGAGTGGCCAAGGAGTACCTGGTGCGTGTCGAGGGCGACCCGTCGCCCGCGGCGATCCGACGGCTGCGCGAGGGCGTCGAGCTCGACGACGGGGTCACCCACCCGGCGCAGGTCAGCCGCGTCAGCGAGGGCCTGGTGCGCATCGTCATCCACGAGGGGCGCAACCGCCAGGTCCGGCGCATGTGCGCGGCCGTGGGCCACGAGGTGACCCGCCTCGTGCGCACGCGCATCGGTCCGATCCAAGACGCGACGCTGTCGCCCGGTGCCTCGCGCCAGCTCTCGGTGGCCGAGGTCCGCCGGTTGATGGAGTCCGTTGGTCTCGTCGAGGACGCCTCCTCTACGATCCAGTCATGACCGCGACCACGCTCCGGGCCCTGCGTGGCGCAACGACCTGCGGCGCGGACACCACCGACGAGGTCACGACCGCGACCCAGGAACTCCTGGTCGCCCTGATGGAGCGGAACGACCTGGACCACGACGACGTGGTCAGCGTGCTCTTCACGACCACCTCCGACCTCCGGTCGACCTTTCCCGCCACGGCGGCGCGGGGGGTCGGCTTCGGTGACGTGCCCCTGCTGTGCGCCTCCGAGATCGACGTGCCCGGCGCCAAGCCCCGGTGCATCCGGGTCCTCATGCACGCCTACACGAAGCGGGAACGAACCGCGCTGGTCCACGTCTACCTGCGCGACGCGCAGTCGCTGCGCGATGACCTCCCGGGCTGATCGCCGCGCCCACGTCGTCGGGCTCGGACTCATCGGGGCCTCGGTCGCCCGGGCCCTGGCGGTCGCCGGCTGGTCGGTGACCGGCACCGACGCCGACGAGGGCGTCGAGGCGGTCGCGAGGGCCACGGGGGTCGTCGCGGGCGGAGACCTCGGCGACGACGTGTCGCTCGTGGTGATCGCGACGCCGGCCGGATCGGTCGTCGAGGTCGCGCGCGCCGTCCTCGAGGCCCGCGCCTCTGGCGACCTCATCGTGACCGACGTGGCGGGCGTGAAGGCGAGCATCGTCGGTGACCTCGCCGACGCGCGCTTCCTCGGCGGTCACCCCATGGCCGGGTCCGAGCAGCGGGGCCCGGGCGGCGCGCGCGCCGACCTCTTTCGCGGGTGCACCTGGGTCCTGACGCCGACCACGCTGACCTCGGCGCACACCTACAGCGCCCTGCACGGGGTCCTGCGCGAGATCGGCGCGAACGTCGTGGCCGTGAGCGCCGAGGACCACGACCGGCTGGTGGCCCTGGCCAGCCACGTTCCCCACCTGGTGGCGGTGGCCCTGATGAACGAGGCGGCGCGCGCCGCCGAGGAGGACGCCGTGCTGCTGCAGCTCGCCGCGGGCGGCTTTCGCGACATGACGCGCGTCGCCGCCGGTGACCCGTCCATCTGGCCCGACGTCCTGTTCGAGAATCGCGCCGCGGTCTCGTCCACGCTGCGCTCGCTGGAGGGGCGCCTGGCCGCGCTGCGCCACGCGCTCGACGGGGGCGAGCGTGACGTCGTCGAGGCCAGCCTCACCACGGCAGCCCAGTCGCGCCGCCACCTGCCCGGTCGGGCCCTCAGCGCCGAGAACCTGGCGTATCTGCGCGTCGTGGTCTCGGACCAGCCGGGACAGTTGAGTGCGGTGACGACGGCGGCCTCTGAGATGCTGGTCAACATCTACGACATCGAGATCGCCCACGGGATCGAGGGAGTGGGCGGCACCTTGCTCTTGGCGGTCGACGCTCACCAGGCCGAGGGGTTCTGCGAGGCCCTCGGGCGGCTCGGCTACGTGGCGGCCCGGGAATGACCGGGCGGGCGGTGAGCCACGCCGCGAGGGTGCGCGGATCGCTGCGCGTGCCGGGCGACAAGAGCACGTCGCACCGCGCGCTGCTGCTCAGCGCCCTGGCCGCGGGCACGAGCGTCGTGCGCGGGCTGTCGACCGGCGACGACGTGCGCGCGAGCGCGGCGATCGTGGCGCAACTGGGCGCCCGAATGCTCGTCGATGGCGACGCGGTGAGCATCGAGGGTCCCGACGGCGGCCTGCACGCCAGCGCCGAGCCGTTGGCGTGCGCGAACTCCGGGACGACGATGCGCCTCGTGGCCGGGGTTGCCAGCGCGATCGAGGGGACCCACGAGCTGGTGGGCGACGCGTCGCTCTCGCGACGCCCGATGGACCGGGTCGCGGTGCCCCTCAACCTCATGGGGGCCAGCGTGCACGGACAGGGCGAACGCGCGTGCGCCCCGCTGACGGTGCGCGGGTCATCCACGCTGAGAGCGATCGAGTATCACGTCCCGGTGCCCAGCGCGCAGGTGAAATCGGCGATCCTGTTGGCGGGGTTGTCCGCCGGCGGACATACCGTCATCACCGAGGACGTCCGCACGCGCGCCACGACCGAGGACATGCTGGTCCACGCCGGCCTCACGGTGCACAGCGTCGACGCCGGGGCGGGACGCACCGTGACCCTGACGCCGGGCCGACCTCAGGCGCGCGAGTGGCTGGTGCCCGCCGACCCGTCCCAGGCCGCCTTCTTCCTGGTGCTGGCGACGGTGCACGCCGACGCCGAGGTCGAGCTGCGCGACGTGCTGACGGCCCCCGAACGCGTTGGTTTCCTCCGGGTCCTGGCGCGCATGGGCGCGCGCGTGACGAGCGAGGAGACCGGGGGCGCCGTGACGTGGCGCGCGTCGTCGGCGCCTCTGGCGGCGACCGAGGTCCACGCCAGCGAGGTGCCCTCGGTGGACGAGGTGCCCATCCTCACGGTTGCCGCGGCGGCGGCCGAGGGCGTCAGCGCCTTTCGCGCGGTGGGCGAGCTGCGCGTCAAGGAGTCGGACCGGTTCACCGGCTCGCTCGAGCTGGCCCGCGCGCTGGGGTGTCGGGCGTGGGCCGAGGGCGATGACCTCTACGTCGAGGGCTTGGGCGATGCCGGCGCCTTCTCCCCGTTCGCCCTGGACGCCCGCCTCGACCACCGGATGGCGATGGCGGCGGCCGTGGCGATGACCGCGGGCGCCGGGGGAGTGATCGAGGGCAGCGACACCGTCGCGTCGAGCTACCCGGACTTCTTCGCCGACCTGGCGTTCCTCACGTGAGCGAGCGGGTGATCGCCATCGACGGCCCCGCGGGATCGGGCAAGTCGACCGTCGCGCGGGCGCTGGCCGAGCGCCTCGGCTGGGCGTTCCTCGACACCGGCGCCATGTACCGGGCGGTCACCAGTGAGGCCCTGCGCCGGGGGATGGACCTCTCGGACGCCGACGCCCTGGCCGCGATGGCCGAGTCGCTCGCCATCACGACGCGACCGCGGGTCAGCGTGAACGGGCGCGACGTGCAAGACGAGATCCGCACCGACGCCGTGAACGTCGGGGTCTCGGTCGTGGCGGCCAACGCCGGCGTGCGCGCGTCGATGGTGTCGCGACAGCGCCAATGGGCGGCCGACGAAGAGGTGGGCACTGTCGTCGAGGGCCGCGACATCACGACGGTCGTCTTCCCCGCCGCCACGCTCAAGGTGTACCTGACCGCCTCGGCCGAGGAGCGCGCCCGGCGCCGCGGCGACGAGAGCGCCGCCTCGGTGGCCCGGCGCGACGCCGCGGACACGAACCGCTCGGCCTCGCCCCTGCGCCAGGCGGGCGACGCGCTGGTGGTGGACACGACCGGTCGCGAGGTCGACGACGTGGTGGAGGAGATCATCGAATGCCTGAACAGCCGCTCGAACTGAACCCGGACAAGACGGTCGTCTACCGCCTCGTGGCGGGGCTCGTGTCGGTGCTGGCGTGGCTCTTCTTCCGGCCCCGCGTGAGCGGCCGCGAGAACATCCCCGCCACCGGTCCGGTGCTCATCGCGCCGATCCACCGCTCCAACGTCGACTTCGCCCTCACCTTGTTCATGTCGCGGCGCAAGGCGTTCTTCATGGCCAAGGACTCGCTGTTTCGCATCGCGCCGGTGGCGCGGCTCCTGCGCCATCTCGGCGCGTTCCCGGTGAAGCGCGGCGCGGCCGACCGCGAGGCGATGGTGCTGTCCGAAGAGGTCCTGCGGCGCGGGTACGCGCTCGTGCTGTTCCCCGAGGGCACGCGCAAGGAGGGACTCGAGGTGGCGCCCCTGCACGACGGCGCGATGTTCGTCGCGGCGCGCACCGGCGCCACGGTGGTGCCGGTGGGCATCGGGGGGAGCGAGCGGGCGCTGCCCAAGGGCGCCAAGCTGCCCCGGCCCGCGAAGATCCGCGTCGTAGTCGGCGCGCCCCTAGCCCCGCCCGCGTCCGAGGGGCGCGTCACGAGGACCCAGGTCACGGCCAAGAGCGAGGAGCTGCGCCGCGAGCTCCAGGCCGTCTACCACCAGGCGCTGGGGATCGACTAGCGCTCGCGCCACCAGGTGCCCACGACGACGCGCGCGTAGCGAAGCCCGAAGAGCCAGTTGGCGCCCTTCTTCGTCGTGCCCGAGGCGCGCGGGTGCCACACGGTGGGCACCTCGGTCGCGCGCCAGCCGCGCTTGAGGCACGTGATCAGCAGCTCGGCCGTCTGGTACTGCTCCTGGGTCAGGCGCTCGATCACGTCGGCGAGCATCGTCACGCGCAGCCCGCGATAGCCGGTCGAGGTGTCGGTCAGGCTCGCGCCGGTCATCGCGTTCATGACGAAGGAGAAGAAGCGCACGCCGGCCTTGCGGATCGGGTCCGAGGTCTGGTCGACCCCGAGGCGCCGGCTGGCCACGACGAAGTCGGCCTGGTCGCTGACCAGGGGGGCCAGCAGGTCGGGGATCTCGGCCGGGTCGTTCTGACCGTCGGCGTCGAGGGTGACGACGTAGGCCACGTCGTGGGCGATGCAGTAGCGATAGGTCACCTGGAGGGCCACGCCTTGTCCCAGGTTCACCGGGAACTCGATCACGACCACGCCGGGGTAGGTGCGAGCGATCTCGGCGGTCTTGTCGTCACCGCCGTCCACGACGACGAGGGTGGTGTAGGGGCGACCGTCGACGTCGGCGGGCATCTTGTCCAGGACGCCGCCGATGTTGCCCTCCTCTTCGTAGGCGCAGATCGAGGCCACGATCGGCTCGGGCGCGAACCCGGGGTGTTCGACGTCGAGGCGCGTCAGCGCCTGGTCGATCGCGTAGGCGCGCAGTCGCGCCACGCGCGACTTCTCGAGGTTGGTGGCGGCCATGACTCTCCTTAGGACCGTTCGACCGGGGTGGATCTTCCAGCGACGGCGCGATCCGGGGCCCGCCGCCCGCGCCCGCGGCGCGGGCACGGAGGGAAACTCACGGGCGCTAAGTCTAGCCCGTGGGTGCGCGCGGACCCGGCTAACGACCGACGGGAGCGAGGACCTGCGCCGCGGTGAACTCGCGATCGGCCTGCGCGTCGAACGTCGAGGAGGTCGGTGCGGCGAGCGCGAGGTCCATCAGCGCCGACAACGCCTTGAGCATCTCGCGCAGCTCGGGCGGCGGCGGGAAGTACTCGTCCTCGACGGTCACCGACCGGACGTCGACGCCGTCGCGCGGGTCGAGGTAGTCGAGGACCTCGTTGACGAGCGACTCGGGCGCGGAGGCGCCCGCGGTCACCGCGACGACGCCGTGGAGGTCGTCGGGCAGGTCGCGCACGCCGTTCACGCGCAGCACGCGCGCGCAGCCAGCGGCCCGGGCCACGGCGGTCAGCGCGACGGTGTTGGACGAGTTCGCCGACCCAATGACGACCACCGCGTCGGCGTCGGCCGCGATGGCTCGCAGCGCCGCCTGGCGGTTGGTCGTCGCGAAGCACAGGTCGCTGCGGTTGGGCATCCAGATCTCGGGGAATCGCTCCTCGGCGTGCTCGCGTAGGCTCTGCCACTCGTCGAAGCTCAGCGTGGTCTGGCTGAGCAGCGCGAAGGGTCCGTTGTCCTGGGCCACGCGGTCGATGTCCTCGATGGACTCGATCAGCACCACCGAGTCGGGCGCGACGGCCATGGTCCCGACCGCCTCCTCGTGGCCCTCGTGACCCACGTAGAGCACGGTGTAGCCCTTTCGCGCGCGCACCTTGAGCTCGTGGTGGACCTTCGTGACCAGGGGGCACACGGCGTCCACCACGGTGCCGCCCGTGCGCCGAGCGGCCTCGATCACCTGGGGTGGCGAGCCGTGCGCGCTGAGCATCAGCGGCGCGCCGGGCGGCACGTCGGCGACGTCGTTGACGAAGACCACCCCGAGGGACGTGAAGTGGTCGACCACGAACCGGTTGTGGACGATCTCGTGGTAGCAGAACACCGGGGGCGCGAACACGCGCGTCATCCAGTCGAGGGCCTTGATGGCCTTCTCCACCCCGGCGCAGAAGCCCCGCGGTGCAGCCAGGACGACCTTGTCGACGTTCACGTTGTCAGCCTAGGGGTGGCTGTGGCACGGGCCCTAGGCTGGTGGGGTGTCGGGAGCGCGGATTTCCTCGATCAGCGAGCACTCCCCGGCCGCCGGGGTGGACTTGGCTGTAGGTGACGAGGTTGTGGCGGTCAACGGCCGAGCGCCCACCGACGTCATCGAGTACCAGCAACTCGTCGACGGCGAGGCGGTGACGCTGCTCGTCCAACGCCCCGGCGAGGCGCGGCGCCGCCGAGTGACGGTGTCCAAGAACGCCGGCGAGCCCCTGGGCCCCACGGTGGACTCGGCCGTCTTCGACCGGATCCGCACGTGCGACAACCACTGCGCCTTCTGCTTCATCTACCAGCTGCCCAAGGGCCTGCGCCGCTCGCTCTACGTGAAGGACGACGACTTTCGGCTCTCGTTCCTCTACGGCAACTACACGACGCTGACCCGATTCACCGAGTTCGACCTCGAGCGCGTGATCGACGAGCGCCTCTCGCCCCTCTACGTCTCGATCCATACGACGGACCCCGAGCTGCGCGCGAGCATGCTGCGCAACCCCCGGGGGGCGACGAGCCTGCGCTGGCTGGCCGAGCTGCTGCGCGCCGGCGTCGAGGTCCACGGCCAGGTCGTGGTCTGCCCGGGCGTGAACGACGCCGACGAGCTCGCGGCCACGCTCGATGACGTGATCACCCGCTACCCGGAGCTCGCCTCGGTGGCGCTCGTACCGGTGGGCGTGAGCGCGTTCTCGAAGGAGGCCACGATGCGCCCGCACACGCGCGCCGAGGCTCGCGCGGTAATCGACCTCGCCGAGAACGTCGGGGCCCTCACGCGCGAGCTCTTCGGGCGCACCACGGTCTACGCCAGCGACGAGTTCTACCTCGTCGCCGGGCGCCTCACGCCGCCGCCGTCGCACTACGAGAGCCTGGACCAGGCCGAGAACGGCGTGGGCATGGTGGCCCAGTTCGCCCAGGGCTTCGTCGACGGGCGCGAGTCGGCCCGCCTGGGCACCGGCTTCTTCCAGTCGGTCGACGGAGCGCCGGCCTGGGGGTATCGCGCCGAGCGCGGCGAGCGG